>CALKTZ010000804.1 GCA_937997355.1 uncultured Planctomycetales bacterium
TCTTAAGGTTGCGGGGCCTCGCGAATGGGAACGGGAGGCGCTTACATTTCCCAAGGGGCGCGAGAAGCCTCCTTTCCAAACGCTCGATCAAATCGAACGGCGGATCAAGCGCGGAAAGCTTTCCGAACCGGAACAGGCGATACTCTGGGAATCGCTCTGGCTCGATACCGCCCAGACGTTGGATGTCCTGGAGACGGTGCGTAACGCGGACGTGGAGCCAGTCATCTACCCGATGTTCGTGACCGCCGCCTATACGGGGGCTCGTCGTGGAGAGCTACTGAGATCGGAAAAGGATGATTGGGACTTTGAAGGGGGGCAGGTGGCAATCCGACAATCAAAGTCGGACACTTCCAAGACCTTTACGATTCGGCACGTTCCCATCCATCAAGCACTGGAACGAGTCATGCGCGAATGGTTCAGGCAACACGATTCGCACCTGGCGTTTATCCGAGACGATGGCGAACCGGTCAACGAGCGATTGGCAAGCCGTTTCTTTCACAAGGCCCTGAAAGGCTCGAAGTGGGGCATGCTCCACGGGTGGCATGTTTTCCGGCATTCCCTGGCGAGCAACCTTGCCAGCAAGGGAGTGGACCAACGCCAGATTGATTCGATCCTGGGGCACTCCACCGAAGCGATGAGCCGCCGCTATCGTCATCTCCTCCCGGCCAATCAGGCATCGGCAATTGCGAACATCTTCCCCGAATAACGGAACAAGAGCCCGCTCCCGCCCAAAAGGGCGGGGCGGGCCATGCGGAAGCTGATTGGCTTGAATCCTCCGGACGGTTAAGCCCCAATCCTTGCCAGGTGTCTGTTGCGGGCCATATTCCTTCGCGGGTCCATCGGCAAGAGTCCTTCGTTCTTGTAACGTCCGACTTCTTCGGCCGTGATCCTCCAAATCTGCGCGGAGCCGTACCTGCCCGACTTGAAGGCGTTGACCTTCCCATGTCGGCACCATTCACGGACGGTATAAGCGGTTCTTTCGACGATCATAGCCACTTCTTCGACGGTGTAGCTCGTCCGAGGGAGAGTCAGGACGGCAAGCTGGGCCTGCAAAGCCTGGATGCTCACCTTATTTGGGTCCGTGGCGTTGTTGGCAATCATGGGAGTCCTTCGGTTTACCTTGTTCTTCGATCGTCGGACTTGGCTTTTCACAAACTACACATTGACCGCACATGAAACCATGTAGTTATGCGATTGCATGATGGTGACGTCGGGTTTCAATTCGAAGTCCGCTTGCGCGGACGACGGACCATGAAGGCGGCGGCTTCCTGAATTCTGGATTCGACGATGTGCCCGTAAGTCTGGGCTATCATGCGTTCCGACGTTCCGGCCATCTCGGCCGCCACGGCGGTTGGGATGCCGTTCATGATCGCATCGGAAATCCACGTGTGGCGGATTCGATAGGCGACGAAGGCATTCGGGCCGCTGGCGAGTAACGGGACACCTGCCTTGATTGCTTCCGTCCGTATGTGTGCAATCGCTTTGGAGAGCGCTTTCGATTCCCAGGGCTCGCCAAACTCTGCGATCGCTCCACGACGCTCGGCGCCTTTGCCCCGCTTGTGAGTGAAGATGTAAACGGGATGATGTTCCTGCTTTTGGGCCACCCGAAGGATCGCGCGGCATAAGAGCGGCGGCACCGCAATAATACGAGGCTTCCCGGTTTTCCTTCCCGTCTTGTGGCGATCGGGGGGAAGGACGATCGTGCGTCTTTCGGGGTGAAAGTCGCTCCATTGGGCATCACAGATTTCCCCGGGCCTCGCGCCCGTGGCTGCCATCACTCGGAGCATCAGGACGAACAGCCTGCCGAATTTTCGATGGAGCGGCGTCCGCACATCCGCACGTCGCCACGCGAACCGGAGGAAGTCGGCGATTTCCTTGCGGGTTGCATAGCGCTCTGGCGACTGCGGTACATGCACTCCCTTGACATCTTTGAAGGGATTAGCCGGGATCAGTCGTTCGGGGTTCCGATAAGGATCTGCGGCGGCGGCCCAGGTCCAGCAACCTTTCATGGTCCTTACGAGGCGAGCTCGGTAACTTGGCGAGTACCCGGCTTCTTCCCAGGCTCGCACCATTTGAATCAGATCTTGAGCCCGGATCGTCCGGGCAAGTCGTTCACCATAAGTTGTATTTGATCCTGCGGGCTGGAAATCCGCAAACTTCGACAATATCTCGATATGTCCTTCGAGCGTACGAGGCATGCAGGTTTTCGCCGTGTGTTGCAGATAAAGCTCGGCGAGAGTCTCCACGCGGGGGGAAGCCAGTTCAATGACTGAGGCCTCGCGTGCGTCGTGGTATGCCTTCAAGGCGTTCATCGCCCCCCGCTTGTCGCTCTTTGCAAACCCACGAAAATACAGAGTCTTTCGCTCGCCGTTCTCCCCTACGCCGGAATTGCTCGCGTAGCATCCCGCATGCTTGTGCCAATAAACTGAAGGCTCCCGACCCATATCCGTCACCTCTCATTCCTGAGATTACGTAATTACGTAATCTATTGATTATTTCATTATTTTTGATGATATTGTTTTGAATGAAAATTGAAAATACGGGATGGAGAGGGCAGCCTGCCTTAAGCCGTCCGGTCGCGATTATGGCAAAGCCGATCGGCCTGGACAGAATTCCGTTCGGTTACGATTCGCTCCACGTCGCATGATGAATATCTGAGGGTTTCCCCCCGATTGGCCAAAACCCGAATCTCATGCGTGGCCACGAGCTTGAAGAGCCGGGCTGGCGTGAGGCCAAGCCGAAGCCGGGCCTGACGACCCGAGATCCATTCCGGTTGCGGCGACGATTCGACGGCGGCGATTGGGGACATTGGTTCCTCTTGCGTTGTATGTCGCATGTGACACATGACGAACACAGGAGATATCCCCAATGCGACCCCGGAATTGATAGGGCGATTCGATCGCTTGTGATTTGCTCCACGGGCGTTGGTCGCCGGTAACTGCACCAATGCCAAGGCTCTCTCGGCCGCGAATGCGGCCCGAGAGAGCCTTATGGACGTTTCGTCCGAATCGATAAGACTTCCGTTACAGAAGGCGAACAGGCCCCTTGCAATGCGATCGCCGTTCATGGGTAGGAACTTCGAGCGATCCGGGGGGCATGGCCGCTCTGTTCGTCAGCAACCGGAGGCGCGAATCATCCCGGTGCTTTAGCAAGTGGCGGGATTGTCATGGAAACGATTCCAGATTGCATGAATCGATTCGCGGACGACTTGCCCCACCCTCCCCACGGTCACGTTGCGGGATTGGGCGATTTCCGCGTTCGTGAAGCCGTCGCAATACTTCGCCCGCATCACCTGAAGCGCGGTGGGCGAGAGGATGGAGAACATACGCTCAATCTCTTCGCGGTTTTCGACCGCTTCGAGAGTCCGACCATCGGTTACGAACAATTGGGGCATGGGGATAGGTTTCATCGCCGGAAGTCTCCGCTTGCGGGGGGCCAGCCAGAGCCCTCCCGGACGACGCGAAACCAATCGGTTGAGGCAAATACCGATGGCCCATTGCCTTACCTGCCAGGACGTCCGCGAATGCAGTCGATCCACTTCGCGACATAGTGCCAAGGCCAATTCGCCTTGCCAGTCGCAATCGATCCTGGGGTATCGCCTGGCAAACTCTCGCCCAACCGCCTTCACGTTGTCCCAGAGCCGACCGACGCGAGCATGATCATCTTTGCACAACCGGCGCGAAGAACCCTTTGAAACTCCGGACATGGCGAGACGGGAATCGGCGTGCAGGCTGGCAATCTGTTTGTCTTTCATCGTCTTGGCCTTATGTATGAAAGGATGCGGCAAAACGTTCAATCTCTTGATGCTGTGGAACTTGTGGGCCGGGCGGTGCGTCACACCGCCCGGACGTTGCCGGATCGAGCATCCATGCCCTTGACCGATATTCAGAAGCAAAGCCCGCGTTCGAGCCGATCCAGGGCGGCGGATTCCTGGGCTCTCTGATCGTAGTCGGGCCCGCCGTGCATCATGGCGACGTAGGCGGCTTCGTCGTCGGCGGAAATGATCGAGCGGTAGACGGGAAGGCAGCGGAGGAGTCCACGGCCGAACTTGCTGGGCTTGCGGACGCTGGCGGAATCGAAAAGAATTGCGTTCATGGCGGGGTTCCT
>CALKTZ010000805.1 GCA_937997355.1 uncultured Planctomycetales bacterium
CTGGCATCGGGACGCAAGTTCTGGTCGTTCCAGCCTCCCGCCCCCTCCGAGCCGAGGCCGGTCTCCGACTCCGGATGGATTCAATCGCCCGTCGATCGATTCATCCTCGCCTCGCTCGATCAAAAAGGCCTGAAGCCGGTCCGCCCCGCGGGGAAGCGTGAGCTGATCCGTCGCGCGACGTTCGACCTGATCGGCCTGCCGCCGACTCCCGAAGAGATCGATGCGTTCCTGGCCGATGAGGTGCCGGGGGCCTTCGACCGCGTGGTCGAGCGGCTCCTGGCCTCGCCCCATTATGGCGAGCGGTGGGGGCGTTACTGGCTCGACGTGGCCCGCTATGCGGAGGATCAGGCCCATACATTCGCCACCGAGCCGAACACGAGCGCATTTCGTTACCGGGATTGGGTCGTCAAGGCTTTCAACTCCGACCTTCCCTATGATCGCTTCATCAAGCTGCAAATCGCCGGCGACCAACTCGAGGAGGGGCAGAAGCCTCCCTACGACGGGCGCGTTGCGCTCGGATTCTTCGGCCTGGGGGCTCAGTATTACAAGAATACCGAGGCCGCCAAGGCGGCCGCCGATGAGCTTGATGATCGCGTGGACACCCTCACCCGGGGCTTCCTGGGGCTCACGGTTTCGTGTGCCCGCTGCCACGACCACAAGTTCGACCCGATCCCGACTCAGGACTATTACTCGCTCGCCGGGATCTTCGGAAGCTCCCAGTTGGCGAACGTCCCCCTGGTCGAGGAGGAACAGGTCAAGCGGTTCCAGGAGGCGCAGGAACGGGTCCAGGCCGCTCAGGCCGAGTTGAAGGCGTTCAAGGCGGAACAGAAAAAGGCCAACGTCGGCACCGGCGCCAAGGGCGCCGAGGAAACTGCCAATCCGGCCCGGCCTGGGCCGCTCGAAGCGGCCAAGCGGATCCAGGAATTGAATCTGAAGATCGAGATTTGCAAGAAATCCTTGCTGAAGCAGTTCCCGGTCGCCCATGCGATGAAGGATGCCACCCCGGCCGACATGCGCGTCTTCGTGCGAGGCAACCCGGCCCAGCAGGGGGACTTGGCGCCGAGGCGTTTCCTCCGGGTGCTCGCCGGGGATTCCCCGCCACCGTTCCGCAAGGGAAGCGGCCGACTCGAACTCGCGGAAGCCATCGCGAGCCGCGACAATCCGCTCACCGCCCGCGTCATGGTGAATCGCATCTGGCAGAACCATTTCGGGCGCGGGATCGTCGGCACCAGCAGCAACTTCGGCACGCTCGGGGAGCGGCCGAGCCATCCCGATCTCCTGGATTACCTGGCCAGGCGATTTGTCGAATCCGGCTGGTCGATCAAGGCGATTCATCGGGAGATCATGGCCTCGTCAACCTATCAGCTCGGCACCGAATTCGACCCGAAGAATTTCCAGGTCGACGCCGACAACCAACTCCTCTGGCGTGCCAACCGACGACGGCTCGACGTCGAGTCCTGGCGCGATGCGTTCCTGGCGGTCTCGGGACGCCTCGACCCCAGGCTGACGGGGGCCTCGACCGATCTTTCCTCGCCGACGAATGACCGCCGGACCCTGTACGCGATGGTCAGCCGCCACAATCTGAACAGCCTGCTGCGGCTGTTCGATTTCCCGGACCCGAACATCACGAGCGACCGGCGAAACCAGACGACCGTCCCCCAGCAACAGCTCTTCGTCCTGAATAGCCCGTTCGTGGTCGACCAGGCCCGCGCCCTGGCCAATCGCCTGAAATCCGAACCGGCCGACCCGAGCCGAATCCGCCGGGCATACCTGCTCGCCTACGGCCGCCCCGCCGAGGACGACGAGGTGAGCCTGGGCCTCGCGTTCCTCGCCGCCGACGACGACCCGGGCGAGAAACCGGCCGGGCTCACGCGTTGGGAGCGTTATGCTCAGGTCTTGCTCAGCGCGAACGAATTCCTCTATCTCGATTGATGAATTTCGTGGACATCGCATCCCTCATCGTCGTTTCTCAAGCCCGGCGGAAGGCCCCGATCATGAGCCAATATCCAGACCGATCCGTGCTGAATCGCCGAGAATTGCTCCAACGGGTCGGGACCGGACTGGGGACGCTGGGGCTCGCCGCGCTCCTCGCGGAAGAAGGGACGCTCGCCGCGAATGCCTCCCCCGCCCCGAGCGGACCGGCCCTGAACCCGCTGGCCCCCCGCGTCGGCCACTTCCCGGCGCGCGCCAGGCGGGTGATCCACCTCTTCATGAACGGCGGCCCTTCGCAGGTCGACACCTTCGATCCCAAGCCATTGCTCACCAAGTACGACGGCCAGCGCCCGCCCCAGGCCGACCTGAAGACGGAGCGCAAGACCGGCGGGCTCATGAAAACCCCATTCCGGTTCGACAAGCACGGCGAATCGGGGCTCGAAATCAGCGAGATCTACCCGCATCTCTCCGCATGCGCCGACGACCTCTGCGTGATCCGGTCGATGCACACCAACATCCCCAACCATGAGCCGTCGCTGCTGATGATGAACAGCGGCGAAACGCAGCCGACCCGCCCCAGCATGGGCTCCTGGCTCCTCTATGGCCTGGGAACCGAGAATCAGAACCTGCCCGGCTTCATGGTCCTCTGCCCGGGCAAACCGGTGGTCGGCCCTCAGCTCTGGAGCAACAGTTTCCTGCCGGGGATCTTCCAGGGGACCCACATCAATAACTCCGACATGGACCCGAAGCGGGTCATCGAACACATCAACAACGTCTACCAGGGACGAAAATCGCAGCGGGTGCAGATGGATCT
>CALKTZ010000806.1 GCA_937997355.1 uncultured Planctomycetales bacterium
CCATCATGGCTCCAGGCACCGTCATCACGGGTCTTCCGCGAGCGGCCATTCGCGCCAGGTCAAGCACGGCGACTCGGATCATGGCAAGCGTTCGCATGCCCGGGGTGAAGCCCATCGAGGTGGCAAGGGTCGTTCGGAAGGGCGCGAGGCGCGAGGGGATCACGGCCGTCGGCATGCCGACCGAGACTCGCATCACTCCACCTATCGGCACACCAGCGACCGGAAAGCCCGCGGCGGCGATTCCGATCGAAAGGGTCACGCCCGAGGCGATCGCAAAGAAGGGCATCGCCACGGCGACGGCAAGGATGGCGGCCGGCCGAAGCACCGCGAAGCCCGATCCGAAGGGCATCGCCACGGCCGCGCCTGAGCCTTCCGTCCGGTTCCGGATTTAACTCCGGAACCGCCGGATTTCCGGGCACCGTCGAGGGGGGCAGCCTCGCGTCCGATCTCCTTCGCGGTGTCCGTTGAAAGCCGCTTCGACTTCAACGAATGGTTCGGCCGTCCACCGCGGGTGCCGAGGCGACCGGATCAACCTGGCTTTTACCGAGCCGAAGCAAGGTCAGCTCATTTCGTTTCTTCGACTCCTCGCGGAGTACCGTGGTCGTGCGAGGCGCCAGCTCCGCCGCGAAACGGTCATAAAATCGGGTGGGGACCAGCAGGTAGTCGGATTTGGTGTCGCCGCCGTCGAGCCACTCGATCAGGGTTTGCTTGAGGTTTTCCGGCACCTGCTCCTCAACCTCTCGACGGGTCAACTGCCCCCGTCGCTTATTGCGGAAGTCGTCCAGGTAGTCGTAGGTGGCGTTGTATCGCCGCTCGCTGCCGGGAACCGGTTCGAGCCGACGGTTTCGGAGGTAGAACGAGAGCCCCTCGTCGATCTCCTGGAGGAAGAGGACCCTGGCGCTCCCCGGTTCGACGATCCGGTCGAGCGATTGCGCCAGCGCGCGATGTCCCCGAATGGAATTCTCCGCCGGGGCCATGATCCCATAGCCGATCCAAACGGTAATCGCGCAGGCGGCGACCATAGGGGCCAGGGCGAGGGCATCCGAGCCGATTTTCCACAGAAACGCGCTCGCGATCACTCCCAGGGCGAGGGCCGCGGCCAGGACCGACATCCAGGGCCAGACCGAGGGGAGCATGTATTCCCGACTCACGAGAGGCGCGACGCACGCGCCGACGAAGAGGAAAACCCACTGGAATTGCAACGCAGATCGGGCCGGAGCCCCATTCTTGCCATCGATTCGGGCATCTCGCGTAAGACGAACCCAGGCCGCGCCGAGCAGGAGGGCCGTTCCCGGCAGGCACGGCAAGTAGTAGCTCGGCTTGGCGACCCGCCAGAGACAGAACATCGCCAGGTTGCCGATCGCCCAGCACCATGGGAACCACAACGGTGACAACCGCCGGGAGACCTGTTCTTCATCACTCGACTGGCTCTTCGAGATACGGATGAATGGAAGTGCCACGCCGAGGGCGGCCACCAATGGCCAGGGGAGGACCATGCCCGGCCAGTCTCGGGCCAGGATCGCATGCCTGCGATGCTCGGTCACTCGATCGAAGCCGATCTTCTGGCCCATCTCCAGGCCCCAGATCCCCATGGCATGGGGATCGTCGATGATGACGAGAGTCGGCCAGGCGAGCGCGATCATGAGGAAAAGGATCGCGGCGGGGCCGTCGGCGAGCTGCCGCATCCCCGGTTTGAATCGGCCGGCGATCATCAGGTAGGGAAGGATCGTGGTGCCGACCAGGAGCAAGATGATCGGCCCCTTAGCCAGGATTCCCAGGCCAAGGGCCATGTACATCACGAAGTTCCAGCGTCGAGGCCCGGCTTCCAACCGCCTCCAGGCCGCGTAAAGCGCCAGCGTGGTGAAGAGCGCGAGCAGGCTATCGTTCCCGGCCTGTCGCATCTCGGAGATGAAGAAAGCGGTCGAACAGAGGATTAAGGCCGAGGAGAGGCCCACCGATCGGCCGCCGATCCGGCATCCCAGGCCGTAGACGAGGCCGATCATCGCGAGGGCCGAGAGGGCCGTGGGGAGCCGCACAATCGCCTCGTCGCGACGCCCGGTCAGGGCCATGAGGGAGGCGATCAGCCAACGCGACAGGGGGGGCTTTTCGAGCCGGGGATGCCCCTGAATCTGGGCTACCAACCAATGTTGATTGTCGAGCGTATCGGCGGCTTCCAGCGACGCGCGTTGTTCGCGCTTCCCCCAGATCTCGACCGATCCGAGTGATCCCAGGAAGATGATCGAGGCAAGCAGGCCGACAAGGATCTCGGGCCACCGGCCCTTGAATCTCTCGGCCAGGCGCACGCCCAACGACGATGCGGGCATCGTGTTCCGATCCTCCCTGAATCGTTCCATTTCCGAGGTTTCCCTGCTGGTGCTCGCACCGTCACCGGGAGCGATCCTTGCTCGCCGATGGAACGAAGCGCCGCAACTTACCGCAATCCGGAAAAACCGGCAATCCGAAGCGATTCCGTCACCGAAGCAAGGCCGGCACGTGAGAGGTATTGGTCGTCTTCATTGCGATTTCATGCCGAATTCGCCCGCGATGTCGTCGGCCATTTCGATTCATCCCTTTCACGAGTTGCTGACACGAGGAGAGCAATTGTTTTGAGCCGGCACCAACCGGGTTCCCGGCCAATCGCAATACATTTCTCACGGTCTGCGCACCGACACCTCTTGAAATTCTGAACTGACCCCTTCATCATGGATCATGGCCTAACCACCACGCGGGAACTTCGCGGAAAGCCTTGTGCGGCACCGCGGTTCCGGAATCCGCCGCCTTCAAACCCCCTTGGCGGCCCGTACCGTCTCCATCCCACCTCGCAATTGCAGTCAGTCAGAAGGACCCACCACCGTGATCGACCGTATGACAGCATACTCGTCCCTGGCCGCGCTCTTCGGCCTTGCCTTTGGCATGGCTTCCTGGGCGGTTGTCGCCGCCGATGAAGCGGCCAAGCAACCCGCCTCGGTGCTCGACTTTCACGCCAAGGACATCAACGGCACGGACGTCCCCCTCTCCAAATATCAGGGGAAGGTGCTCCTGATCGTCAACACAGCCAGCCAGTGCGGCCTCACCCCGCAATACAAGGCCCTCGAAGCCGACTACGAGAAGTACAAGGACCAAGGGCTCGAAGTCCTCGGCTTCCCCGCCAATGAGTTCGGCAAGCAGGAGCCGGGCACCAACGAGGAAATCAAGGAGTTCTGTTCCTCGAAGTACAAGGTCACCTTCCCGATGTTCTCGAAGATCGTGGTGAAGGGGGAAGGCATCCATCCCCTCTACGACTTCCTGACCAGCGAGAAGACCAACCCGAAGTTCGCCGGCAAGATCGGCTGGAACTTCGCCAAGTTCCTGGTCAATCGCAAGGGAGAAGTCATCGCCCGCTTCGACCCGCAGGTCAAGCCCGACTCCCCCGAGGTGATCGGCGCGATCGAGAAGGCCCTCGCCGAGAAGTGAGTTGAGTTCGGCGTCCTTGTCTTGATTTCTCGGAAGTCGACGCCGATCAATTCCCGCCTCCTTCCCACGGGTCCGAATCTTTACAAAGCCTCCGGAAATCACCTCGCGTGATCCTCGGGGGCTTTTTCGATGGCGTTCGTCGGTCCCCCGGTCCAGGGCTCGGGTGGATCTGAAACGGGCGATTTGATATAGACCGGATCTCGCCGCGACCTCGCGTCGAGTCGGCATCGATGGATCGAGACAGGCCGGAGCAGGATCGGGCAAGGAGGCAGGCTGTCATGAACAGGCGTGAGTTCACGCGCGGGATGATCGCCGGGTCGGTCGCCATGGCGACGGCAACCCGCGCTCATGGGCAGGACCTGGGCAAGCTCTTGCAGCAGAAGGCCCGCGAGACGATCCAGAAGGGGCTCGATCCGCGGTCCATCGAACGCTCCCTCTCGGCGGGCAAATCCGGAGAGCCCTTCCCGTTCAAGACGGCCGACGGCTGGACCCTGGTGGTTCACCGCTACAAGCCGGCCGGTAAGACAAAAGCCGCCGCGCCGATCATCCTGTGCCACGGCCTCACTTATAACGCACTGTTCTGGGATCTCGATCCGGCGTGCAGCCCGGCGAAGTATCTCGCCTCGGCGGGCTACGACGTGTGGTCGCTCAGCCTGCGCGGGAACGGCCTCAGCCAGAAATGGGTTTGGAAGCTCGACGAGGCACCGACCCAACTGGTCGGCGAGGCGGTCCGCAGGATTTCGCAGGGAAAGATCACGCCCACCGGCTACGCCACGGTCGATCCCAAGTTCTCCAACTGGACGATGGACGACCACATCGCCCGAGACGTCCCCGCCGTCATCAATTTCGTCCGCAGGAAGACCGGCGCCCCGGACGTCACCTGGCTCGGGCACTCCATGGGGGGGATCGTGGCCATCGCGATGCTGGCCCGCTACAAGAATCCCGGCATCGGCAGGCTGGTGACGGTCGGCAGCCAGGTCACCATGCCCAACGGTCAGATCGTAAGCCAGTACCTCGACTCCCTCATGAGCGGCCGGTTGTCGCAACTGAACGGCCAGGTTACGGCGGCCCAGGCT
>CALKTZ010000807.1 GCA_937997355.1 uncultured Planctomycetales bacterium
CTCGGTCGCGAAGCGGCGGATCTTGGGGTCCTTGAGCATCCGCCGAGCTTGCGACGCGAGCACCCTGGGATCGCGCAAACGGCCGGCCGCCGCCAGCTCGCGAAGCTCAACGTCGGGTGACGACGACCAGAGGAAATAGCTCAGGCGGCTCGCCAGCTCCCAGTCGGAAACCGGGCTTGGCGAGGCCCCCTGCCCCGCCTTCTCGACCCGATACAGGAACGCCGGGGAGACGAGGACGCGGGCGAGCACGAGCCGCCAGGCCTCGTCATGGGGCACTTCCTCGCTCCGCAGCTTGCGATAAAGCTGACGCAGCTCCTCGGCCTCGGCCGGAGCCAGCGGGCGGCGATACGCCTTCTCGGCGAATCCGATCACGGCCTCAAGCTGACGAGGCTCCGCCTCGGCCATCCATTTGCGGAACGCGGCCGCGTTCTCCTGGAATGGCTTCTTGAGGGGCTCGAAGAGCTTGGGATCGCCGTCCTGCGAGGCGTATTCGAGGAGCTGCTGGAGCACGTCGACCAGCGCCAGCGCATCCTGACTGATGAAGTGAAGCTCGGCCCACATCCGATCGAGTCGGGCGGCCTGCGCGTCATCCAGCATCAGCCGACGGAGTTGATCGTCCTCGCGGTAGAAGAGGGTCAACGTGACCACCTCGTCGACGGGCACGATCTTCACATAGCAGAGCGCGGGGGGAAACATTTGGCGGAAGCCTTCGAAGGCCGCTTCGAACCTCGCCCGGGCGGGTCCAGCTTCGGGGACGACCACCGGCCGCGTCGGGTCGATCTTCGGGCGGCCTCCCGGCTTCTCCGTCGAGACGGAGAGTTGCACGCTCCCGTTCGACGAAGAGGAATCAAGCCGTCCCGCCGTGACGAACTCGCAGCCATCGGCCAGTTCGGCCGGCAGGGTGAACTCGACGACCGACGGCGCATTCACCCCGATGCTCGCGGCGTCGATCGCCTGGCCATTCGGCAGCCGGCCGAATATCAAAGCGCCCGACTCGGTCGCGAGCCCCCTGGCGGTCTCCTTCTCCAGATCCCGGCGAGCCGCCCGGAACAGGGGGCCTCGGAACGAGACGAGCTGGCGATAGAGCTTCGCGTCGGGGCTATCGTGCTTCGCGGGCATCCCCGAGATCAGCAATGCCTGCACCTCCCGGGCGAGCGATTGCTTCTGCTCGGGGGTCGTCGCCGACTCCCAGCGCGCGAGGACCGAACCGGCCGGGATGACCGTGTCGGACTCCCCGCCGCGATCGGGCTCGGTGTAGAAGTGCCAAACCCGCGCGTTGCCGAAACGGTCGGCGTGGGGATTCCCGGCCAGGACATCCGGGGCAACGTCCGAGGCGAGATTCCACGTATTGTCTTGACCGATCAGGGTGAGGTCTACGGCCGTGAGATCGCAGGAATGATTGCCATCTTTCGGGCCGACCACGAGCGAGACGAGATCGCCGGATTGCACGGGAACTGACTCGAAGGGACCGATCGCGATCACGTTCCCGCCTCGCGTCGTTCCCGCCGTGAGCCGCTGACGCGTTCCCCCTCGGCGTACCTCCAGCGACCAGGAAACACCGTTGCCGCACTCGGGGTGGGCATGCTGGATCTTGCCGCCGATCTTAAAGGTCCCCGACACCGGGCTCAGCCAACCGGTCACGACTCGCAGGGTGGGAGAGGGATGAACCGCGACGCTATGGGGCAGCAGATTCCCCGGCACCCGGACGTGCATGTCCGACGAATTGGCCAGGATGAGCGGCGTTTCATGGGTCCCCCAGCCGTTCACGAAGTCGTAATTCGAAGCCCGAAGGAGCTTGCCTTTCAGGAGCGAGTCGATCGCCACGGAGCCCTGCCCCGACTCCAAGCCGAAATAGTCGAACCACGCCGAGAGGACGTCGTGCGACAGGCCATATTTTCGGGCCAGCTCGGCGGGATCGAACGCTCCCCGCGCCCTGGATGCCTCCTCGACGGCCTCAAGGCTCCTGGCGGTGCCGGCGAAGATCCGGCCTCGACGCTCCGCGAGGAACCGGGTCACTTCGGGGAGGTCGCGGATCGGCAGGTCCGGCATGCCGGGTGCGACCAGCCGGGGGCGATCCCAGACGACCGCGGCTCCCTCCGATCCCTCTCCAACCCGATCCGCGACGAGATGGAGGGTGACGTCCTTACCCTGGGTAGGAGCCGGAACGGGCAACCGAAACTCCTGGCGGGTCACGAGCGGGGAGACGGGCTCCATCCACACCTTCGGGCCTCCGACCCTGCCGACCTGCCCCACGCTGTTGAACTTCCAGAGGCGGGACTGCCAGCGGCCGACCTCCTCCGCGATCGCATGCGCATCGGCTTCCCCGGCCGATTTCCATCGATCGCGCAGGTGACTGACGAGAGGCGAGGGAGAAGGTTCAGCACCATCGAGCAGCGACCAGAGCAAGCCCAGGTATTTCGGGCTGAGCTTCCGCTCCCTCGCCGCCGACTCGATCGTCTTCGCGCCCGACCTGAGGGCGTTGCGTTCGGCGAGCGTGGCCGCGAGGTAACGTTCGAGGGGCAAGCGCCCCCCGCCGTTGGTCCCGAAGACGATCCCCTGGAGGTTGACCTGGGTTTTGCCGCTCGAATCGGTGAACTCGTCATAGAACGCGCGGATCTGGTCGAGGATCTCGTTGGTCCAGTCGCGACGCGTCGTGGTGGGCGAGAATCGCATGCCGTCGGGGAGCGGCACGGCATGGGCGGCGACCCCCTTCGCGGCTTCGAAATACTTGGTAAGCAAGGCGGGGGACATCACCAGGGCGTTCCCCGTATTGGTGAACCCTTCGCCGGCCGCGCCATCGACGGGGAATTCACGAGCCGGATCGAGCGGGACGCCCGTAAGGTCCCGGAGGGTATAGGTGTATTGCGTATTGCTCAATCGCCTCAGCACGACCGGCCCCGGGTCTCCGGCGCTGGCGAGGGCCTCCGCCTTCAGATAGTCGGCCAGCCATCCCCGCAACTCCCGACGCTTCTCGGGGGGCATCTTCCGGGCGTCTTTCGGCGGCATCTCGCCGTTATCCAGCATCTCGGCGACCTTGAGCCAGACGGCCGGCGCCTTGCGCACGTCCTCCAGCGAGGCGAACCGTTCGAGGTCGAGGTCCCCTTCCATCGCGTCCGTCGAATGGCATTTCAGGCAGTATCCCGCCAGCAACGGCTTCGCGGATTTGGCGTACTCGGCCGCCGCCCGATCCAGATCGGATCGCTCGGCCGCGACGGCCCCGCCAATCGTGATTTCCGCGTTGAGCAACATCAGCAAGGCAAAGCCCGCGAGCCATCGCAGGCAAGAAGGCACGGTCATGCCGCCGTCTCCGCCGGTTCCCATGATCCCCGCCGCCCGGCCCCATCGCGACGCCGGGGAGACATACATCCCCGGCCCGTCGATGCCGACGCGACGATCGAAACGTTGACTTTTCAACCTTTGTCCAATTTTACGACCCGCCGATCGGGTTTGGATACCTCTTTCCGCGGGACGCATCCTCGATGTCCCGTGATGCGAAAATGCATCCCCATGAATCCATGTAACCGGACCGTTGCGAGTTCGATGATTTCGTGGCATGCTAAGGGCCAACATGCCCTGAGCCGGCCGATCGATTCGAATCGAGACGGCGACGAACCGCGAATCTTCAACGGCTTCGACAACCCCCGGGAACGACCCATGGCGAACATAACACTGGCCGACATGAAGGTCGGCGACATCCTGATGTGCAAAAGCCAGGGGACTTCGACCCACAACGTGATCGGGTTCGGCGAAAACCTCGCCACGGGCCGAGACTACCGGAACTATATCCACGCGGCGATCATCACGGCCGAGGGCGCCGGCGTGACGCTGGTCGAGTCGCACGGCGAAGGGATCACGGCGACGACCCCTCCCGGCTCGCCCGCGACCGTCTTTCGACTCAAGCCGGAAGTCTCGGACGCCGAGGCGCTCGCCCTCGCGGCGGCGGCCGTCGCTCGCGAGTTGATGGGCAGGTATCAAAAGGCGAATGATTCCTTCGGCCAGTATAGCCGGGCCAAGGCCACGTTCTCGCTGCTCCGCACGCGAGGGTCGAGCGACAACACGCGAGCCGTGGTCAAGGAAATCTCGGACGGGACCTATACCGGCGGCATCTTCTGCTCGATGTTCGTCGTCATCTGCTATCAAGTCGCAATCCTGCGCATGAACAAACCGGCGAAGCTCCTCCCCCTGGACGTGGACGCCCAGTCGATGCAGCCGTCGTTCATGACGGGATACCTCAAGCAGAATACCCAGCAATGGGCCGAGATCGGCGAGTTCGCCCCGGCCTGATCTCGCGCGGGCAACTCGGCTTACGAGCCCACGGTCCGGCGGAGCCCCGCCATCGACCGCACGTGCGTGTTTCGCGGAGACGACATCATGAGCCGGATCGAAAAATAGGGACGAGCTCGAAGCGGAGCGCCGTATCTGTCCCTTTTTCTCGCGAGCCCGCGCCATTGCGAAGATTCGGAGACCTTCGGTCGCGGGTCTCGACGGGGTCGTCCGGTGGCATGCGCCGAACAAATCCTCCTCGCCGCTAACCACGTACGAAGACCCGTGGCACCCCGGGGGCGGCCACTCCTTCGGGGCTGATGCGACGGCCCCGCGGAAATCGGGACGGCCGGGGCCAGCCCGCGCCCATCACCGGCACTCGGTTGCATCGCCCATCTCTCCGGCTGTCGAGCCCCGGGAGCGACCGACGCGCAATTCATCTAGAAACATCCGAAACGTTCAAGGGGCTCATCGAGTCCGACCGATTACGATGATTGCAGGATGGGGACTGGATGCCTCGGACAACCGGATCGAGTCCACGAAGCCCCGCGGGCGAAAACGACGCGGGCCGAAATCACGTCGCCCGTACCACCTGGCTGGACCTTCCGTCAGAGCCTCAGCGATCGCGCCTCATGGTTTGGCGCGGCGGGGCACGAAATCGATCAGGAGGAAAGATGACCTTCCATTCCAGAACGAGGTCCCAGGCGCGCCACGGCCGGAGGTCGGGGCGGGTCTTCCGTCCGGGAGTGCACTCGGTCGAGTCGCGTCTCCTGCTCTCGACGTTCACGGTGACCTCCGCCAGCGATGACTTCTCGGGCGGCACGCTCCGCGAGGCGATCATCGAGTCGAATGCCTCGCCCGATCCCGGCACCAATACCATCGAGTTCGACATCCCCGGCGCGGGACCTCACGTGATCAAGCCGTACGCGCCGCTGCCGAAGATTACGAAGTCGGTTGTGATCGACGGCTACACGCAGCCCGGCTCCAGCCCGAACACGGCAGCCCAGGGCGACAACGCGGTGCTGAGCATCCAGATCGACGGCTCGGGAATCTCCGACATCTCGAAGCGTCTGGGGCTGCTGATCTCCGCCGATGACTCGACGGTTCGCGGCCTGTCGATCGTGAATTTCGACGGCTACGGCATGGTCCTGGATGGGACGAACAATCACGTCGAAGGGAACTTCATCGGCGTCCTGCCGAACGGCCTGACCTCCGCGCCGAATGGCCTGGGCCTGGGCATCCTCGGCGGCGGCGCGGTCGTGGGCGGCACGGCCCCCGCGGCGCGTAATCTGATCTCAGGCAACGCGGCAGGCCTGGCCCTGGGCAACCTGGACATCGGCGGGTCGGCCGGTGCCGTGGTGCAGAACAACCTGATTGGGACCGACGCGACCGGCAACGGCGATCTCGGCAACGAATTCGTGGGGATCGCGCTGGTCGGCTCGAACAACGTGATCGGGGGCACCGGTGCAGGCCAGGCCAACACCATCGCCTACAACGGCCAGGTCGGCGCGGCGCTGAACCTCGGCGCCGGCCTCGTCGTGGCCGGGCTGAAGCAGACTGCCGACGCCCCCCCGGCCCTGCTGAGCAGGGGCAACCTCATCAGCGGCAACGCCATCTTCGCGAACCAGAAGGTAGGGATCGCGCAGCTCGACATCCCGCTCTCGTCCGTGACGCAACTGGGGGACCTCTCCAGCGGCAACGCCATCACGACGCTCACCAAGGCCCTCGCGAGCGTCGAGACGCACGCCAACACCGTCGCGAGCCCGGTGCTGACCTCCGCGGTTAACTCCAATGGCGTGACCACCGTGCTGGGGACCGTGACCGGCTCGCCCGGCGTGAATTACCGGCTCCAGTTCTTCTCGAACGGCGGCCGCGTCTTCCTCGGCCAATCCGTCGTCACGATCAACGCCGCGGGCACCGGCTCGATCGACTTCACGCCAGCGACGTCCGTGGCGGTCGGGCAGGACATCCTCGCCACGGCCATCGCCCCGGACAACAGCACCTCGCCATTCTCCTCGCCGATCCTCGTGACCAACCCGGTCACTCCGGTCACGCCGCCATCCCTGGCCGCGATCCCCGACCAGACCGTCTCCGTCGGCGACACGATCCAGTTCACGGCGTTCGGGTCCGACCCCGATCCGTCGCATAAGCTGGTCTACTCGACGAATGTCGGCGCGATCGACGCATCCACGGGCAAGTTCGTCTACACGGCCCCGGCCACCCCGACCTCGGTGCGGGCGACGATCACCGTGACAGACACTTCCACCAGCCCCTCGCAGTCGGCCTCGCAGAGCTTCACGATCAACGTCATCCCCCGGCCTCCGCAGGTGACGGGGACCAATGTGGCCGTCTCCAAGAGGTTCGTCTCGCGGATCGTCGTCCACTTCGGCGAGGCCGTGACCGGCGCGGATAACCCCGCGAATTATCACCTCGCGCTCGTGACCACGAAGAGGGTTCGAGGCCGGATCAAGACGGTGTCCAAGCCGGTCCGCATCAAGGCCGTCACCTACGACCCTTCGACCTTCACGTCCGCGGTCCTGCCGGCCGGCAAGGTATCTCCCAAGAAGGTCAACCAGTTGACCATCTCCGGCGCGGGCATCCGCGATGCCTTCGGTCGCCCCCTCGACGGCGACCAGAACGGCACCCCCGGCGGCGACGTCGTCATCAAGATCGGGAAGAGTTAGAGCGGTTCTCTTGAATTGCACGGGCCGAGTTTCGTTCGGCGCGGGTCTCCCGCCCCCGCCGAAACGACCGATCGAAGGTCTCCAGATCCTCGTTC
>CALKTZ010000808.1 GCA_937997355.1 uncultured Planctomycetales bacterium
CGGGAAGGCTCGCCGCATCGATCCCAACTCGCCCGACCGCAAGCTCGATGACGCCATGCAACAGATCCGAGACGCCCGGCGTCGGCGGATCCCCGACGACGATACGCCCCCCGAGCCGGAAGCCCAGGATGATCGCAAGGATTGGTAATACCCGATCGAGAACGGCCCCGCGTCTCGCCTGGTCATTGACTCTGTCATGGCTCCTCCAACTCCACGGGCCGACAATAGCGCAGGAGGAAAAGCCACAGGCCGAGCCGCTGCGTGTCAGGGTCCAGGTCCCCAGGGAATCCCCTTATATCGGCCAGGGAATCGAGCTGACGGTCCGGGTTGTCGCGGAGGCCGATCGTCCCAGGATCGACATCCCCCGGCTCTCGGGAGCGGACATCTGGCCGATCGAGACCGATGTTTCCCCCCTCACCGCGACCGGCATCGGCGAGACCATCTCGCAGGCCAATCTGTTCCTGGCTCGTTATCTCCTGGTCCCGCGACGGGCCGGGAAATTGGAGATCCCCTCGATTCGCGCCGAGGCCACCGGACGCGCCGGCAAGAGCCTGCCTCTCACGTTGAGCGTGCAATCCTCCCCCATCCAGGGGCGTCCCGGCACATTCCTGGGAGGGATTGGCACCCTCGCGGTGCGGGCCGAGGCGGAGCCGGCGACCTTGCGCGTCGGGCAGTCGTTCGAGTATCGAATCCACCTCGACGGGCCGGGCGCATGGGGCACGACGCTCCTCCCGGATCTCGGGCGATTCCGGCGCCTCCCGCTCGGCCTGGAGGTCACGCCGATCGGCAATGAGCTGACCCCCAATCCCCCGTCGCGGACCATCGCCTATCGAATTCGCGCGACACGCCCCGGCGAAGCCGTGCTCCCCTCCACCTTGATCTCGTCGTTCGACCCCGGGCTCGGCCGCTATCTGACCAGCACCACGACGGCCTTGCCGGTCCGGGTGATCGCCGTGGACGAATTCAACCCGAAGTCGATCGACTATCGGCCGCCGGAAAAGCCGGCCCGAGGGCTCTCACGCGTGGCCGTCTGGTCGTCGGTGGGGGCCATCTCGGCGTTGATGATCGCGACGGCCTGGTGGCTCCGGAAGAGACGCCGACGGAAGGGACAATCAAACAAGGCCGACGCGATGGCCGCCAGGAGATTCGCCGCCCAAACGGACCGCGAATGGAGGGAGAACCGGGCCGGGCCTGATGAATTGGCCCGGCACATCACGGCAAGCTTGATCCGCTATCTTGAGCTAGGGGCCGGCCGTCCTCCCGGGGCGCTCACCCCCGTCGAGGCGGGACGGGGAGTTACCGCAATCACCGGCTCCGAGGCGCTCGGCGACCGCGCGCAACGGCTCCTCGCCGCCTGCGACCGGGTGCTCTATGGGGTTGCCCGGGATGGGATTCTCGATTCGGATGACCTCCCCGCGTCCCTGCCCGAAGAGGCCCGGGAACTGTTCGGGGAGCTGGGATAGGCCCATCTCCGGCCGATTCTTCGGAATTCGAAGATTTCGGGAATCGGCGGCATTCGACAGGACACTATCCGGGACGATGGCAAGGGGGCATCGCCCCCGGCGTTGGAGTGTGATTCGGTTGGACCATTTGCGGGTGCTATTCGGCCTGGGGACGGTGGGCTCGCTGACCGACGGCGAGCTGATCGACCGGTTCCTGTCCGGCGGCGAGGGGGTTGCGGAGGCCGCGTTCACAGCCCTCGTCGACCGCCACGGCGCGCTGGTCCTGCACGCCTGCCGCGAGGTGCTCGGCAATTCCGAGGATGCGAGCGACGCGTTCCAGGCGACATTCCTCGTCCTGCTGAAACGGGCCGAATCGATCCGCGATCGGGGCTCCGTCGCCAGTTGGCTCTACGGGGTGGCGCTGCGGGTCTCGTCGCGGTCGCGGGCCGAATCGGCCCGCCGTAGGCTGCTCGAACGGAAGGGGGGCGAACGCCCGACCGTGATGGATACGCCGGAAGACGCCGAGGCGAGATCCGAAGGGTGGCGCGAGCTGCACGAGGAGATCGCCCGGCTGCCCGATCGGTTCCGGGAGCCGATCATCCTCCACTACTTCGAAGGGCTGAGCGCCGAGGCGGCGGCCGAACGCCTCGGCTGCGCGCGGGGGACGATCCTCTCGCGGCTCGCCCGGGGACGCGAACGGCTGAGAGGCCGGCTCCTCCGCCGGGGCCTGTCCCCCGCCGTCGCGACTCTTCCCGCTTCGATGCCCTTTGTCCTCCCCACGGTCCCCGCCTCGTTGGCGGGCGCCACGGCCCATGCGGCGGCGGGCGCCAAAACAGCGACGACCGGCGCATTCTCAGCACAGATCACGTCACTCGCGGAAGGAGTCTTACGAACCATGATGATCAAGAAACTGGCCGTCTTCGTGGCGGCGTGCCTCATCGGTGGCGGGCTCGCCGTCGGCGGGGCAAACCTGCTGGCCGAGGGCCAGGCCCCCGCGACGGAGAAAACCGTAGCGAAGACAAAACCAGTGGCGAAGGCGAAGGCCGAGCCGGCGCGGTCGGACCTGGCCAACGAACGGCTTGGCCAATTCGCCAACATGCTCGCCACGCCGGGCGTGGATAGCCTTCGGAGTGGTCTTGGCATCACCAAGGCCCAGCTTGAAGTCATCAAGAAACTCGCGGACGAACGTCAGCCGAAGCAAACCCTGGCCTACAAGGGGCTCCCCCTCTTCATCGGATTCGAACAGAAGCAGAAAATGGCCGAGGAGATGACCGCGAACATCGACCGGGATGCCGGGAAGACGATGGCCGCTCTCCTCCGGCCGGCGCAACTGGCCAGGCTCGATCAGATCGTCCTGACGGCGCATGGGGTCCGGGCCTTTCAGTATGCCGACGTCCGAGAGAAGCTGCGTCTTGAACCGGAGCAGACGGCGAAGCTCGACGCCATCCTGGTCGACTGGCGAGAGAACCTCCGAGGGTTTCAACTCCGGCCGGGCGGGCCGAAGGATACTGCCGAGGCATTGGACGTCGATGCCAGGGCCGCCGTCGTCTACAAGAAGGCCCTGGACAAGGCCATCGCCGTCCTTACCCCCGAGCAGAAGGCGATCTGGCAAGGTCTCGTCGGCAAGCCGTTCGTCGCGGGCGAAACGCCTCCGGAGTGAGCGCGGGTGGATTTCGATCCCTCGTCGCCGTGGTTTTTTACAATTCTTTACGGCGATCGCGCGTGTGCGGCCTTATGCTGATTTCATGGCAGCGGACCCGCCCGACGGACGTTGACGCACGCGCGAGGATCGACATGAAAAAGGCCACGACAGTTCTCCTGGTCGTCACCGGGGCGACGATCTCACTCGCCATGCTCGGCATGGCGGCCTATCAGCGACCCCCGGGCGGGGGTCCGGGCGGACCGTTCGGCGGCGGACCTCCGGGGGGCGGACCAGGCGGTGGCGGCGGATTCGGCCCGGGGATGTTCCTCGCCCCCCGAATCCTCGAACTCGCCGATACCGACGAGGACGGCAAGCTTTCCCCCGAGGAAGCGGCCAGGGGAGCCTCGAAGCTCGTGAAGGAGGCCGATACGGGCAGGAAGGGCTCGATCGACGCCGACACGCTCGGCTCCATCATCAACCGGAAATTGGGGCCTCCCGGCGATGGACCTCCCGGCGGCGGGTTCGGGCCGGGGCCAGATGGACCTCCCGGCGGCGGGTTCGGGCCGGGGACGTTCCTCGCGCCGCAGATCGTCCAGGCCGCGGATACCGACAAGGACGGCAGGCTCTCCTCCGACGAGGCAGCCAAGGCCGCCGCGAAGTTCGTGACCGACGCCGACACCTCGAAGACGGGGGGCATCGACACCGACGCGTTGGCCCAGGCGATGAACCGACGGATGGGGCCGCCCCCCGGCATGATGGGTCCCGGCGGGCCGATGGGGCAGGAGAAGGCCCT
>CALKTZ010000809.1 GCA_937997355.1 uncultured Planctomycetales bacterium
GGCGTGGTTGTTCTGGCCGTCCACGATCAGCAGGCGGAGCTTGTCGGTGGCCGAGGCCGAGCCCCCCAGACCCAGGAACAACGTCCAACCGAGTAAGAGAACACGGCGAGAAATCCAAGGCATGTCGTCTCTCCGAGAGCCAATGAGGTCGAACCGATTCGGTTTCCGGTCACGAGACCCAGGATACGGGCACTCGGACCCCAGCACCACACCGCACAACGCCCCGGCCCCCCCTCGGCCGGCGGCATGAAAATCGCGTGAATCGACCGCCATCCCCACGAGGAGCACCGACCGCATGGCACGACTCGAAAAATCGATCAAGCACAACCAGCATCCGGACGTCGTCCATACGAACTTCCGGAAGGGCATCGAAGAGGCCCAGGCCCGGCACGCGACATGGATCCACAAGGTCGAGTGGTCCCCCGACGGCCGCGTCGCCACCCTGAACGGGCCGGGGTTCACGGTCGATCTCACCTGCGACGAGGAGTTCGTCCACGCCAGGGGGGCGATCCCGCTCATGCTCAAGCTCATGGAAGGGTCGATCCTGCGATACGTGGCGAGCGTCCTCGAACGTCAAGCCGCCGAGCAGGCGGCATCGGACGGCCCATCCGCCGGGGCGTGAACTCGCCTATTCGGCGGACGGTTTCGGAGACCTCGGTCGGCCGTTTCGACCTATCGCACAAGACCTGCATGAGGAGATGCTAATAGACGGGAAATCTCCTTCCACAGACTCATCGAGATATCGCTCGGTCCTTGGCCCGTGACCAAGTCGAGGCTCGCTTCGGCCGATTGCGCAAACGTAACTGCGATCGCCGCCGCGACGATACACGGCGATCGACTCATCCCAGCCCCGCAGCACACCAAGGTCGGGATGCGTCGTGATAGCAGTTCCGATACCGATCGGATCGCCAGGGCCAGGTCATCCGCACGATTACCAACACCGTCGGAAATCGGCACGCGAAAGAAGATCAGATCCCGAGTCGCCTGGACCGCCGGCTCCTCGATCGCCAGTTGCACCAAGGCCCGGATGCCCGCCTCGAAGATCGCGGTCATGTCACGCCCGTCTCCGGCGTGTCCGATCCAAAGCGCGTGAGGCATGATCTGTCTCATCAATACTTTCCAATCGTGGACTCCGCTCCTTCAAGGAACCTGGGCCATCGCCGCGCGGTAGTGTTCGGCGATCTCCTCGGGGCTCAGTGCGCGGTCATACACGGCCACCTCGTCGATCTTCCCTTCGAAGGACGACTTGAGATCGCCTCCATTGCCGACGACCACCGAGAGGGCCTTGCCATCGTCCACGATTGGGATGCCGCCGACGGCGAATTCGGGCGTCGGGTTTCCATTGAGGTGGACCGTGAGCCGCTCGCCGTCGCGCACCAGGGCGAGATGGGTCCAGGTCTTGAGCGGGATTTGCGTCTTTCCGTGGATGGATGAGCCGGACTTGCCCCGCGTGCGCACCAGCCGACCGGCCGAATTCGAACTCCCGCCGCCGCCGCCGAGCGCGATGCTATCGGCATCATCGCCATCCCCGACCGACGCCAACACCCCGGCGACGGGTCGCGCATCGAGCGGGAGCCCGTTCCAGAACCAGAACTCCACGCTGTGCGCCTTGCCCAGCCGGAGGACCGCACTCAACTGCCCACCGGCAAGATGCACGCCCCGATTGATCGGCCCCTCGGTCGTCGCGAAGCCCGGCCCATCGGCCCCGGGCAAGTAGAGGGCGAAGCCCGGTTCGAGCGTTGCGCCTTGCCCGTTGCCCGAGGAATCGACCGGCTTCGATCCGGCCATGTCGTCGAGCCGCCAGAACGCCGAGGGCTTCGAGGCGAGCACGGCGTCGGCGTACCGGTTGCGCGGGGCGACAACCTTCTTTCTCGGCTTCTCGGCCACCTTTTCGAGCAGCGTGAGGACGGTTTCGACGATCCGGGGCTCGGCCTGAACTTCCAACCCGGCCGTCCGCGCGGGCCAGGTGGTGTAGCCGCCGAGCGCGTGCTGCTCGGGAGGCGGGATGTAGCCGTCGCCGCCGTTGGCCAGCTCGATATTCATCGTGGTTGCGAGTGGGCTCTGCGCCTTGAGCTTCAACCCGGTAATCGCATAGACCTCGTTCGGGATCGCCGTGATCCCCAGGTCGCCGATCCGGACCGCCTGGAGCTTCAGCTCGCGCGCCGGCTCCTCGTGGAGATAGATCGCTTCCTTGGCATAAACTTCGGGGATCGACCTCGGTTCGCGGTCCCCCATCTTCGCGATCATCTCGCGCGCCCAGGCGAGCCGCTTCTCATCGGGGAGGCGACGGCCGAGCTTGAGGGTTTGTTCGGCCATCGCGATCGGCAGCGTGTCGGAGTATTGGATCGTCTTGTAGGCCCTGAGCGCGACCTGCGCCACCTCGTCGGCATAGCGGTCGAGGCCGGGATCTTTCTTCGGGGCGCCGTAGTCCATCCACATCAGGTCGCCGCTGGTCCCCTGCGACATCATCACGAGCGGGTGCTGATCGGGGTGGCCGCCGCCGATCATCGCGGCGAGGCGGTCGGAGAACCGGCCGTAGTAGTCGGCGGAGACCGGCTGCGAGCCGTAGTAGTGCATCGAGTAGTTGGCCAGCACGATGTCGGACTTCCCGTCCTTCGACCGGATCGAGAGGACCGTGAGCCCGGGATCGACTGGCCCCGAAGGGGCGATCGCATCGGGGTTGACGTAGCCCGGGTGCATGTGGGCCCGCGCCGATTTCACGCCGAACGGGTCCTCGATCAACGCATTGGGCTTGCGAATCCAGCGCCGGTTGTGGGTGTGGGCGGGGTCGTCGATGACCGCCCAGCCCGCCTCGGCCGGCTTCACCCGCAGGTTGGCCTGCACGATCACGTCGGAGATCCGCCCCGGCAGAAGCTCGGCATACGCGGGGTCGACCGGGGTGCCCAGGGCCGGCATGCAAGATCCCGCCGTGTGGGTGTGGGTCGCCGAGACGAGCATCCGATCGACGGGAATCCCGGTCTGTTTGTGCGCCTCCTGCTTGGCCTTGTCGATCAGTTCGCGAGGCATCATGCAGACATCGACCACCACGATGGCGATCCTGATCGCGCCGTCGTCGAGGACCACGCACCTGGCCTTGAGGGGGTCTTGCACTCGATCGGCCCGGGCCGCCAGGAACCCGCCGTTGACGATCACCGGGAATTTCAAGGGAGACGTATCGACCGACCAGGCCCCGGCGCGGAGCGGCTTCGGATTCGATTCGGCCCGCGACTCGGCCGAGATCAGGGGGGCGAACAGCCAGGCAATCATCAGGATGGTGGGGATGCGGCTCATGAAGGGTCGCTCTTCTCTTCAAAGTAAATGATGAAAATTCCGGATGTGATCGTGCCCGGTTTTTCGCGGGAACACCAGGGCTTTGTGGCCGGGCTTCGCATGAATAGTTTGGGGCGTCGTTCAGGG
>CALKTZ010000810.1 GCA_937997355.1 uncultured Planctomycetales bacterium
GTATCAATAAGGCACTCAAGCGGATCAAGCCGGGAGGGACGATCATTCTCGCCCCCGGCGTGTATACAGAAAATGTTGCCATCAGCAAGAAGACAAACGTCCGCATTATTGGGGCGGCCAATCAAGGGAGCATTATTGCTCCGTCCGGAGGTGAAGGGATCAAGGTTGCCCTCTCCGACAACATCACGATCCAGAACGTCTGGCTGCGTTCGTCGCAAGGCCGAGGTATGGCGGTCATGGGGGCTTCGGTCAACCTTGAAAATATCAAGACCGATGGCACTCGGGACGACGGAGTGGTGGCCGCAAGGTATCAGGGCCGGGGAGCCGTCCTGAATGTAGAATCGAGCCACTTCGATTCCGTCCAGCTCGGCGCCGGATTGAACCTCCAGGGGGGATCGTCCGCGACGATTAACAACTCCTCGTTCAACGGGGTGGGGACTTCGCCGAATGCGAACCAGTCCAGCAACGGGCTGGTCCTCAGCGGAGATGCGAGCGCGAACATCACGAATTCTCAATTCATCGGCAACACCAACGGCGGTTTGGTTGCGCAGGAGAATTCGCGCGTCACGGTCCGTGGTTCGACGTTCTCGAGCAACAAGAAGGGGAATGGCGCCCTCTTCATCGGAGGTTCCACCGCCGACTTGCAAGGGAACACCTTCTCGTCGAATGGTGTCGTCTACGGGCCGGTGACCGGTTTGAACGGGCTGGAATTCCTCAACGGCTTCTCCGGGAATGCCCTCGTCTCGGGCAATACGTTCGTCAACAACACGGCGAACGGGATCTACATCGGCGGCGCCATCAACACCATCCAGGTGGTCAACAACGTCTTCGACAATAACTATGTCGGGATCACCATGGATACGGCCACCGGCACGACCGCCAATGTCGTCGTGCAAGGGAACGCCATTCGTGTACCTGCGGGGACGGCGCGAGGCCCCGTCGGAATTCTCGCGATCGGGCGAGGGTTGACGGCGACGATCGGTGGTGACGGGGGGCTCGGCAACACGTTCGAGAACTACGTCACCGGCACCTTCATCTACATCGCCGATGGCAATGGTGACGATCACAGCGCGGGCTTCCCGAATCTGACCATCCTGTCGAATAGCTACACCGCCAACGGTCGGCCGGTCAGCCCAGCGGACGCGATCCATCGCTGAGATAAAATCAGGCGTAACCGAAACGACTCGATCGCAGGGACAGGCTCTCGACAGTATGCTGGGAGCCTGTCCCGTTTCCTAGTTCGGAGGAATCGCGGGAGTTCGTCCTGATCCATCGAGTCATCCCAGATGACCTGGGCTTCGATTCGACGTTCGGCAAGGAACGCGGCCACACCGTCGGAGACGATAAGCGGCCCGAGGGACGTGGCGGGGCTTCTCGCGAGTTATGTGTCCGAGGGGACCTTGTCGAAATACTTGATGAGCGTGACTTCGTTCCCTTGCTCGTTGTAGTCGAACTTGTCGACGAGACCGCGAGCAAGCATGATTCCAAATCCTCCTTCGCGCAGGCCAAGCTCATTGCGAAGGTCGATGTGGCCGATCGGGTCGGCGTCGGACGCGGCGTGAGGAAGGGTCCTGGGATCGAAGCCCGGCCCCTGATCTTTGATGATCAAGGTGATGGAGTCCGGATTGATGCGATAGGTGATCCGCAGGACAAGCTCCGCGTTCTTGCGGTGTCCCCACTCGATGGCGTTCCCTCCCATCTCCATGACGGCCTGCCTGAGATCCTTGATCTGCCGCTCGTTGAGGGGAGTATGGGCAAACAAATCGGATAGCATATCGTTCGCTTGCTGGAGATGGGTCAGCTCGCTTCGGACGTCGAAATTGATCTCGCCGGTGGTTCCCTGCCGCAAATGTTCTTCGCGCCAGGCAAGGGCGTCGTCAATCGCTTTGTAAAGGGTCTGGGGATCGAACGGTTTCGTCAAATAACCATTCGCGCCGACGCGGACGCCTTCGGCCCGATGATTGGCATCGTGGAGCGCGGTCACCATCACGATGGGAATGAGGTTGGTTTCGCGGTCTCTCTTGAGCCTGTTGCAAATTGCAAAGCCGTCAACGTCCGGCAGCATGAGATCGAGCAGGATCAGATTCGGCTTGGACTTCTCGATTTCCGCGAAGACCTGCGCCCCGGAGTGTACCTGGATCGGTACGAAGCCTCGACTTTTGACGAGGCTGGCCAGGATATCGTTTGTGTCGCGCTCATCGTCGACGATTAGAACGGTGCGCGGCATGGGCAATGCTCAAGGAGTCCACGGAAATACGACCGCTTCCAGCGATCGGGCGAGATTCCCGATGCGCAGATTTTTATTCTCTCGCGCCGCCCTCTCGCTCGCAAGGCTTTGGAAAAGGGAGAATGGTCGTGAGTGGTGTTTGATCGACCCTTGCGATTGCATCAACTCACAAGGCACAATGGCTGCACGGTCGGCCTTGTGACGCCTATTGCCGCCGATCGGCCCCGATTTCGTCCCGCTGGGTCGTTCTGCGATCCCTGTGCGAAGATCCGAGAAATACTCGATGGGTTTAACCAGATAGGGCACCGATTCCTATGCTCTTTGACGTCTCGAAGATCATCGACGCATTCGGATACGCCATCTATGCGACGCTGGCCATCCTGGCGGTGTGGGGAGTTTACAATGCCATCATGCTTTACCGGGGATTGGCCAAAAAGTCGCTTCCCGATCCGGCACCGTTGATCGATCAGGTTCGCGAGCTTTATCAGGCCCAGAAATATGATGCGGCCATTGCGGTCTGCCAGAGTCCCGCATACTGGCACAAGGCGTTGGCGCAGCTCATCGCGGTGGCGCTTGAGAATCGCAAGAAGTCGATCGCGAAGATCAAGCAGCTGCTGGTTCTCGAATTCCACAACGAGGTGATCGCCGGCATGGAAAACCGCCTGGCGTCGATCTCGACCATCGTGCGGATGGGACCGTTGCTCGGCCTCCTCGGGACCGTGGCCAGTATGATCGCCGCATTCGCCCGCATCGGCGGCGCCGAGCAGGTGAATCCGCAAGCGCTCGCCACGGATATCAGCCTGGCCCTGTGGGCGACCGGCGGCGGCCTGCTCATCGCGAACCCGATGATGCTCATCGGCAACGATATGCATGCAAGGCTTCGTCGGCTCCGCGATTTGACCGAGCGACAACTTCAGGATTTCCTGGATATTCTCGAAGTCGATCAAAACCCTCCGGTCCGCCCGGTGTCCGTTGCGGCCCCGGCCGCCGCGGAATTGGCCCCCAACAACCCGAGGCCCGTCGCTCCAAGATAAGTAGGTTCTCGTCATCGATTGTGGCGGTTGCACCGGCCTTTGATTGCAGATCTGATTTCGGTCCATTGATCGTTCCGGCGCGGTAGGCCGGCGTGAGAGTTCCAGCATGCTGCTCCGACGCGATGAATTCGAAGAACGAGACGAACACATCGACATGACGCCGATGGTCGACGTTGTTTTTCAGCTCATGACATTCATGCTTTTTTCCGTCCAGATGACCGGTGGAGAGAAGGTGCAGGTTCCTCCCGCAAGGCACGGCGTGGGCGTGGAGGAAACGAAGGCAACTTTTCTCACTCTGCTTCGACCGGTCGCTCCCGGCGGTGAGCCGAGGCTCCTGCTGGGGCACGGCAAGGGGGCCGTCGCCACGATCGAACAGGCGCGCAAGGCGGTTGCCGACGGGGCCAAGGAAGGGCGTCGCAAGGTCATTCTTCAGGCCGATGGCGATGTCCCCGAGGGAGAAGTTCTGAACGTGGCCGCCGCGGTCACCGACGTTGAAGGCGTCACCGTGCATGTCGGGGTTCAAGAGCCCACAAAGAAATGATCCCATCCCACGAATCCAACTAATACAAGTCGAGAGGCCCCCTTGTCGAGTTGGGATATCTTCCAAGGCGTGACGCTGGAACTGCAACGCGAGTTGACGACCCGACAGGTGCGGGCCGCGCTGGCGGCGGGAGAATTGCGGGACGACGACCTGGCGCGACCCTCGGGCACCGGGAAGCCCTGGCTGCCCATTTCCCAAATCGATGAGTTGATGGCTGCCGATTTCGATTTGTTGCCTCCTCCATCTCTCCCGGAACCCCCGCCGACTCTCCCCTCCATCGCGAGCGTTGATTTCGAGCTGGGATCGGATCCGACCGGCCAAACCATGTCGGTATCCCCACGGCCTGACTCGTTGCCCGAACCCAGCGATGTTTCGTTCCCGGTCCTGCTCGATCGCGACATCGCCGATCAGGCCCCCCCACCGTCAGAAACGCAGATTCCTTCGAGCCAGTTCCGGCTCAGTCCCGCCGAATCGTCTCCGCATGTCCCCGCTCAATTCCATTGGGGCTGGGACGTGACAGACGACGATGAGGACGAAGACGAAGATATTCCTGCTCCTGCCCCGACGCCGACCGAGTATGATTTGGGCGAACCAACCGCCCCTTTCTCCGACACGCCGGCAAGGCCGGTGGAACGAACGAACCCCGGCCTCGCGGATCTGGACTCCCGGATCAGCCAGGAATCTTCGAGTCATCTCGCGATCCCGGTTCCTTCCGATCGTTCGAGCTTGATCGCACTCCCCGTCGTCTCGGAGCGGTCGAGTCAACTCGCCCTACCCGCGGTCGGTTCGAGAGATTGGAATGGAATCCCGATCGCACCGGGCGATGAGGGAGATCCCGAGGAGGAGACCTTCACCTTCGCGAGACGGTCAACCGCCAAGGTCGAAGAGCTAGACCTCGCCCCGATGGTGGACGTCGCGTTTCAGCTCGTGCTGTTCTTCATGTTGACCGCGACCACGGTCCTGTACAAAACGCTCGAGGTGCCCAAGCCAAGCGGTGAGAGACCTCCCGGCGCACTCGCCCAGGGTAAGATAAAAACCGTGGAGGATCTTCGCGAGGACTTCATCGTCGTCGAGATTGATCCATCGGGAGCCTTCAAGATCGACCGGGAACCGGTCGTCGCCGAGATGGACACGTTGGTGGAAAAGCTCAGGACCGCGCGCGACAAGACCGCCCGGCTGGCGATGCTCCTCTCCGCCGATTTCGCCACGCCTCATCGGTTCGCCGTCCTGGCGATCGATGCAGCCAATGAAATCGGCCTGCGTATCGCCGTGGCGCGCCCCCAGGGCCGGCAGTCGCAGACTCCGGCTCCCTCCCTCTTCCCGCTCAATCCAACCCGGTCGACTCAAACCAAGGGTGACGACTCGGGGGCCTGACGGAACAAGGCCCCCCTGTCGACGCCTTCACCACGTCTCGCTCGATCATGACGTGGCGAGTTTCTTGCTGCGAGCCCGCGCGGATTCCAGGTTCGGCAAGAAGGCCGTCAGCAGGCCGATCATCGGCAAGAACGAACAGAGCTTGTAGACGAAGCCGATGCTGGTGAAGTCGATGACGCGCCCGAGGATCGCGGCCCCCAGGCCGGCCATCCCGAAGGCGAAGCCGAAGAAGAGGCCGGCGATCATGCCGACCCGCCCGGGCACCAGTTCCTGGGCGTAAACCAGAATCGCCGGGAATGCCGAAGCGAGGATGAATCCGATCGGCACGGTCAGCACGGCGGTCCAGAACAGGTTGGCGTAAGGCAAGATCACCGTGAAGGGGAGAATCCCCAGAATCGAGCACCAGATCACGAACTTGAAGCCCAGGCGGTCGCCGATCGGCCCACCCGCGATTGTCCCGGCCGCGACCGATCCCAGGAAGATAAAGAGATAGAGCTGCGAAGTCTGGACGGAGAGTCCAAACTTATCGATGAGGTAGAACGTGTAATAGTTACTGAGACTCACGAGGTAGAAATGCTTCGAGAAGATCAGCACTAACAAGATAGCGATAGAGAATGCCACGCGACGGGGGGACAATGCCGATTCCCGGTTGTGAGACCGTTTCGGGGCGTTGGCGGCCTTCCACCTCAGATGGGCTTGGTACCATCGCCCGACGCGGAACAGGATGACGATCGCCGCCAGGGCCAGGATCGAAAACCAGGCGATGCTGGGTTGACCGCCGTAGTCGACGACGAAGGCCGCCAACAGCGGACCGAGTGCGGTCCCGAAATTCCCGCCCACCTGAAAAAGCGACTGAGCAAACCCGTGACGCCCTCCCGAAGCCATCCGGGCCAGCCGAGAAGACTCCGGGTGAAAGATCGACGACCCGATTCCTACCAGGCCCGCCGAGATCAGGATGAACGCGAATCGGTTGGCCCTCGACAGCAGGAGGAGCCCGATGAGTGTAACGCCCATCCCCACGGCCAACGAAAACGGCTTCGGACGGCGATCCGTGTAAATTCCGATCACCGGCTGGAGGAGCGAGGCCGTGACCTGAAAGGTCATCGTGATCAGACCGATCTGTGTGAATGTCAGGTTATAGGATGACTTCAGAAGCGGGTAGATCGCCGGCAGCAACGACTGAATCGTGTCGTTGAGCAGGTGCGAAACGCTCAATGCCACCAGAATCGCGAACAGCGTGTTTTCCTCGGCGGCGATGCCTGATGTCGTTTTTTCAACGGTTGCGTCGGAATTCATCGCATCAACGGTCGCCACGGCATTCGTGCCCACCCGGATTCTCCCCTTTAATCTATCCTCGACGGGCATTGGCCTGTTGGGACGCTGCCCTGCCCGTTTTGGTTCATTCGTCGATCAGTCAATTCGTGCCGTGACCGGATTCCGCCAGGAGTGCCCGCGTCGCGACCAATTCATCCGAGAGGCCGGAGACCAGGTCGGGAGGAGCCTCGCCCGGAAGGACTCCCCAGGTGTAAGTCTCAACCTCCAGATGCGGGGCGTAGCTCAGTGCCGCAACAGCCGAGATGGCGGAGCGAAGGTCGGGCTTCGTCGTTTCGAGGGGACCGAGGCGGGTCAGGTTCACCGGTACGTGAAAGTGAATGCGCCACTCGGTCGCTTCGAGGGCCTTTTGGCCGGGGGCGTCGAGAAATTCCTCGGAAAGGTCGGTGAGGCGAAACAGGTCGCCCGATGAGGCCCGGCCGATGACCTGGTGAAGATAACGCGGCTCGACGAATCGTCGCAAGGCGTCCCGGCCCTCTCGATTCTCGGCGGGACGACTGATCCGGATCGCACAACTGATATGGAGCTTGTTGATTCGAATGCCCGCCTTTTCGATACTCCGGATCGAGGACGTGACATCCTCGAATTCAACGGCCTGGTGGCAGACGTCGTAGCACAACCCGAGATGCGTTCGGGCGAGGTCTCCCAGCCTGCGGCGATCTGCGGCATGCCAAAGCTGGTCGAAGAAGGCGAGGGCCTCGTCCGTCGTTTCCCAGGCCGATTCCTCGAAGCCCTTCAGCGAGGC
>CALKTZ010000811.1 GCA_937997355.1 uncultured Planctomycetales bacterium
GTCTGCACGAGCGACTCGCCGGCCAGCCCCATCAGCCGGGTGAGGCTGTCGGCCGTCACCCGCACCACGCGGTCGGGCGATTCCCCGGCCCCCGGAGACGGAGAACCCTGGGCTCGCGGAGAAGGGGGAGGCGGGGCGGGCAACGGGGCCGTGAGTTTGGCCGCCGGTGGTTCTTCTTCGCGCTCGGGAGCAGGGGGAGGCGAGGGCGCGGGCTCCGGCTCTTTCTCCCTGATCGGTTCGGGAGTCGCCGGGGGAGGCGCGGGTTCTGGCTCGGGCGGTGGGGGAGAAGATGTCGTTGCGGGCACGGACTCGGCCGGCGCGACCAGGGGAGATTGGTCCGGCGAGGGGCCTCCCGCGAGGATCGAGCCGAGTTCCGCGACGAGCGATTCGATCTCGTCGGCATGCTCGATCTGCCAGCCTTCCACGGCCGACTCTTCGAGCTGGGCCATCCGGCCGAGGAAATCGACCCCCTTGAGCAGGATGTCGACGTGCGCCGGCTGGAGCCGGAGCTTCCCCTTCTGGGCCGCGACGAAGTCGTCTTCCATCGCGTGGGCGACCTTGACGGCGGCATCGAGGCCGACGATCCGGGCCGCCCCTTTCAACGAGTGGGCCGCGCGCATCAGGGGCTCGATCACCTCGGGACCGGCTGTGGAACCTTCGAGCGCCAGCAGGTCCGACGACAGGGCGGCGATCCGCTCGTCGGCTTCCATGCGGAACAGCTCCATCATGGAGAAACCGCTGAGGTCGTCACTCATGAGTCGAAGCTCCTCAGGGCCGCGAAGATCCGCTGCTCGTCCAGGAAGCCGACGCTCTTCCCCTCCCAGGGGAGGACCGACTGGCTGTAGCTGACGGCCGGATTCGCCAATGTCGCGGGGACCGCGCTGAGCCGGGATCGCGCCACGCGATGAATCCCGATCACCTCGTCGGCCGGGAAGACCCAGGTCTCGTTCCGATCCCGATCGCGGAGCACCACCAGCCGGGGCTTCGGGGCCGTCGCGGCGATCGTCGATTCGGCGTCGGCCTTCTCTCCGGCCGTGCTCCCGTCCCCCTCGACGCCGAGCAATCCGTGGAGCGAGATGCAGAGCTGCAATTGCCCGCGCAGGTTGACCAGGCCGACCAGGATCTCGTTCGAGCGATGAGGAATCCGGTGCACCGGCCGGGGGGTGGTCACCTCGGCCACGCTCCTCGTGGCCACCGCCAGCCATTCGCCGAGGAGCCGGAAGATGAGGAGGCTCACCACCTCGCCCCGAGTCGCCGACGAAGAGTCATCCTCGGGGGCCTCTCCGGGCGCCGGGGCGGCGGCCAGCCAGTCGGTCCACTCGGCCAGGTAACCCTCGGGCGCCTGCCGATCGAAGAAGGTGCGGGCCGCGTCCGCGAAGACCGGGCAGTTCCGGCAGTGGATGTGCGTTTCCAGCTCGGGGCAGGTGCGATCCCCCGAAACGCCGATCCGGTTCCAGCAGTCGTTGCCGATCGCCGGGGACGCCCCATCGGGGGGGGGAGAGTCGGTCGGATCGAGCAGGGGCAGGGGGATGGGATCATTCGACGACGCCATTTAGCTCACCCCTTTCGCCGCGACGGCCCGCTCGGCGCGGCGTCGGAAGCTGCTGGCCGCCATCGCATCCCCGCGACGCTCCGCCAGCAGCGCCAGGGCCAGCAGCGCCTCGTCGTGCCCGGGGTCGAGATAGACCGCCTTGTTGAAGCAGCGCTCGGCCTTGACGCGATCTCCCGCCGCCTGGCTGATGATCCCCATCAGGTGAAACGCCGGGGCGTTGGGTCCCTTGGCTCGCAACTGGGCCTCGATGAGCCGGATCGCCTCGTCGTGCCGACGCGAATCGGCGAGCCGGGCCGCTTGCTCCAGGAGGGACGGAACGGGACCTTCCGGGAGATCGGCCGGCGGCGTTGGCTGCACCGGCACATTCGGCAAGGCGGAGGCGATCTCCGCGAAGGAAAACTCGGCCGTCGAGGGTGCGTCCACCACCTGGACCGACCCGGAGACGAGGGGGATTCCGTTCGCCGGGGCGGTCCGCTTGCGATAGGCGAAACACGCGGGATCGCCGACCGAGACGAACCCCGGGGTTCCCGGCTGTCCGGGGCGAGAGGCCAGCCCCAGGTGATCGGCATGCCCGACGAAGAGGATCCCGTCGCCGGCCAGCAGCCGGTCGAGCACGCGCAGGGTCCGCAGCTTCGCCTCGGCGGTGAGATAGATCAGCAAATTCCGGCAGAAGATGACATCGTAGCGAGGCTCGCCGGCCAGCAGGCCGGGGTCCAGGATGCTCGCCTGGATCCAGCGCACCGAGCCGAGGATCGAGGGATCGACGAGATATTCCGACCCCTGGGCGCGGAAATAGCGGGCGCGGAAGGCGAGGTCGGTTCCGCGGAAGGCGTTGGCGGAATAGCGGCCTCGCCGCGCGAACGCCAGGTTGCGCGCCCCCACGTCGACTCCGTCGATCTGGAACCGCGCGCGATCGATCCCCGCATCTCGCAGGCTCATGGCGATCGAGAAGGGTTCCTCGCCCCGCGCGCAGGGCAGGCTCAGGATTCGCAACGGGGGCCTGTGGGCGGGGTCCCTGAGCCAGTCGCCGGCATATCTCCCGAGCATCCCGTAAGGCTGTTCGTCCCGGAAGAACCAGCTCTCAGGGATCACCACCTCCTCGACCAATTCCTGGAGCTCGGCCGGGGAGTGGCGAAGCCTGGCTTCGTAATCCTCGAGATCCTTCAGGCCCAGCGCCGCCATCCGGACGCGGACCCCGCGCGCGACCAGATTGGGGCTCACCGAGGTCGGGTCGAGACCGATCCGCCCCTGGAGCAAGGCTTCGATCGCCAGGATTGAATGAATCCCCTCCTCGGCACGCTTCATCGCGCACTCACCCCGAGATCGATCTCCTCTTGCGAACTCTCCCTCTCCTCGGCCTCGGCGCCATTCTCGAAATCGCGACCGGGCGCATTCGGCGAGGCATCCGCCTGCTCGTCGGTCTTCTCCCAGCCGCCGAACATCGCGTCGCGGATCGCGGGGGGGAGGACGAAGTCGACGTCGATCAACTGGGCCAGGGTTTGGGTCCGGGGATCGACGTGGATCATCGCCCCCAGGTAGGGGGCCTCCTCCAGCCGCATCGACGGGAATACCACCTTGTCCTGATCGACCCGGATGACGTCGTTGACCTGCTCGGCGATCAGGCCGAGCAGCAGCCCCCCGCCCCCGGCCGGGCGTCCCCAGGTCCGGGGCTCCGCCGTTGGTTGCGCGCCGGCCCTGGCTTTCGAACCGTGTGAGACCTTTCTCGCCTCGACGAGGATGACCCTCGTGCTGAGCCGGCAGGGAGACCGGGCCTTCCCCAGCAGGAGCCCCAGGTCGATCGCCGGGACGACCCGGCCCCGATAGCCGAACAGGCCGGCGAGGAACTCGGGAGAGCGGGGGATCGGCCGGGGATCGATCCGGGGGACGACCTCGACCACCCGCGAGACGTCGACGGCGTAGAGGTCCTGGGCGACGCGAAAGGTCAGGAGCAGCATGATGGTGGACCGGTTGGAGCCCGTATTGTCGTTCAGCTCGGGATGGAACTCGGCGGATTGAGCGCGATCGGGGCCGGGCCGGGATGCGTCTCGACCGCGCCGATCGTGAATCGGGAGACCTCCTCCTTGAGCTCGCGGACCGCTTCCCGCAGGCTGTCGGTCGCCTTGTTGAACTCCTGGAGCGAGACGGTGGTCTGGCTGGCGGCCTCGCTCAGGCGGATCATCGCCTCGCGGATCTGGTCGG
>CALKTZ010000812.1 GCA_937997355.1 uncultured Planctomycetales bacterium
CTCGGGGTTGATCACCCACAAGCTCGGCGGCCCGAGCGTCATCCCGCCGGTCCCCCAGAATGTGCTGGATCTGAACTTCGTCTACCCGGCCTACTGGAAACCGGCGGAAGGGGCGGAACGATATCGCCGCACGCTCTACGGCTTCCGGAAGCGGTCGATGCCCGACCCGGTGATGTCGAGCCTCGATGCGCCGAACGGAGATTTCGCCTGCGCCCGACGCGTGCGGTCGAATACGCCGCTCGCCGCTTTGGCGACCCTGAACGAGCCGATCTTCGTGGAGGCCGCGCGGGCGATGGCGCTCCGTATCCTGCAAGAAGGAGGACGCGACGACCAGCATCGCGCGGATTATGCCTTCTTCCTCTGCACGTCTCGTCGGCCGACCAAGGACGAGGTGAACGCCATCCTGGACCTGTTGCAGTCGAGGCGGAAGCGGCTGGCGGAAGGTTGGCTGAATGTGCGAGAGGTTGCCACCGGAGACCCCGCGCAGCTTCCCAAGCTCCCCCCCGAAACCAATCCGCAGGATGCCGCAGCCTGGACCCTGGTGGCCCGCGTGCTCTTGAATCTCGACGAAACCATCTCCAAGCGATGAACGGAATCCGACCATGAACCTGACAGACCAGATCCAGCAGGCCCGGGCGCGATTCCTCAGCCGTCGCTGGTTTCTCCGAGACTGCGGCATCGGCCTGGCCGGGATCGCGGCAAGCTCCCTGCTGGCATCCGAGGCGGGCACCGCGACTCCGTCGATGGCCAATCCGCTGGCCCCCAGGAAGCCCCACCACGCCCCCAAGGCGAAGCGGGTTATCTACATCTTCCAGGCCGGCGCCCCCAGCCATCTGGAAATCTTCGACAACAAGCCGCTCCTGAGCAAGCACGACGGCAAGCTCCCCCCCGCCGACTTGCTCAAGGGCTATCGCGCGGCGTTCATCAATCCCAACTCCGCGCTGCTGGGGCCGAAGTTCAAGTTCGCCAGGCATGGACAGAGCGGCATGGAGCTGAGCGAGGTCCTCCCCTACACCGCCAAGATCGCCGACGAGCTCTGCCTGGTCCGCACGATGCAGACCGACGCGGTCAACCACGCCCCCGCGCAGATCATGATGAATTCGGGCTCGCAGCAGTTCGGCCGTCCCAGCTTCGGCTCCTGGACCCTCTACGGCCTCGGCAGCGAGGCGGCCAATCTCCCGGGCTTCGTCGTGCTGACCAGCGCCCGGGGGACGAGCGGAGGCGCCAGCAACTACGGGTGCGGCTTCCTGCCCACGTTGTATGGCGGCACCCCGTTCCGAAGCGCGGGCGATCCGGTTCTCTATCTGTCGAATCCCAAGGGGATCGACATGGAGACCCAGCGAAGCTCGCTCGACGCCCTGAACCGGCTCAACGACCTGGCGTTGCAATCGTCCACCGACCCGGAGATCGCCGCCCGGATTCAAAGCTACGAGTTGGCCTACAGCCTGCAAACCAGCGCGCCCGAACTGATGGATTTGAGCCAGGAGAGCCCCCAGACGCTCGAAAAATACGGCATCAAATCGGTCAAGGAGGCGAATTTCGCCCGCAACTGCCTGCTCGCCCGACGGCTCATCGAGCGTGGCGTCCGCTTCGTGCAGCTCTTCCACGAAGCCTGGGATCAGCACGGCAATCTGACGGCCGGGGTGAAGCAAAACTGCCTCGATACCGACCAGGCCAGCGCGGCGCTCGTCACCGATCTCAAGGAGCGGGGGCTCCTGGAAGATACGATCGTGATCTGGGGAGGCGAGTTCGGCCGGACCCCGATGGTCCAGGGGGGGAATGACGGCCGGGACCATCACAACCGATGCTTCAGCGTCTGGATGGCCGGCGGGGGACTCAAGGCCGGCTACACCCACGGGACGACCGACGACTTCGGCTTCAACGTCGTCTCCGACCCGGTCCACGTCCATGATTTCCACGCGACGCTCCTCCACCTCCTCGGGTTCGACCACACGCGACTCACCTACCGATTCCAGGGTCGCGATTTCCGCCTGACCGACGTCCACGGACGAATCGTGAAAGAACTCCTGAGCTGATCGAGGACGTAACTCGCATGTTGCTGAGACGATTTGCCCCCATCACGCTGGCCCTCGTCTGGATCACCCTACCCACCCCGAAAACCCTCGGTGCGGAATCAGGCCCGGGGCGCATCGTGGAAGTGGCCTATCCGGGTTCCGACAAGCCGGGGGAACTGATTTTCCCGGTCACGTATCGGGTCTGGATTCCGGACGGCGTCCCTCGATTGCGCGGATTGATCGTCCACCAGCACGGCTGCGGCAAGGGGGCCGGCGACGGTGGGAAGACCGCCGCCGATGACCTTCACTGGCAGGCCCTGGCAAGGAAGTGGGATTGCGCCCTGCTCGGGCCTTCGATCCGGCAGGAGGACGGCCAGAATTGCCGACTCTGGTGCGACCCGCGCAACGGCTCCCGGGCGCGGTTCCTCCAGGCCCTCGACGATCTGGCCGAGAAGTCTTCGCATCCCGAATTGAAGACGGTCCCCTGGTGCCTCTGGGGGCATTCGGGAGGGGCGTTCTGGTCGAGCCTGATGATGATCTCCGACCCTCAGCGGGTCGTGGCCGTCTGGCTCCGGTCCGGCACCGGCTTCACCGCATGGGAGAAGGGAGAAATCCCCCGCCCCGAGATTTCGGATTCCGTTTATCGCATCCCCGTGATGTGCAACCCCGGCCGGAAAGAAGAAACCGACAAGCGATTCCAGGCCGCCTGGACCGGCGCGACGGGGATGTTCAAGGCGTATCGATCACAGGGCGCGCCCATCGGACTTGCCCCCGATCCTCGGACGGCGCACGAGTGCGGCGACTCGCGCTATCTGGCCATCCCGTTCTTCGACGCCTGCCTGGCCGCTCGGCTGCCGGACAAGGGATCGTCGACAAGCGAACTGAAGTCGATCGACATTTCCAAAGGCTGGCTGGCGACTCCCTTGAGCGAATCCGCCTCCGCGCCGGGGGATTACCATGGGGATCATGCCTCGGCCGTCTGGCTCCCGGATGAGCGGGTGGCCAGGGCCTGGGAGGAGTATGTGAAGACGGGGGCCGTGGGCGATTCCACTCCCCCGCCCTTGCCAACTCGCGTGATTGCGGCCGGCAAGGGCGCCACGTCGGTTGAGCTCACCTGGAACGCCGAGGCCGATTTTGAAAGCGGCCTGCGCGGCTTCCTGATTCGTCGCAACGGCAAGGAGATCGCCCAATTGCCGGAGTCGCCGATCGGCAAGTTCGGGCGTCCCCTCTTTCAAGGGATGTCGTACCACGACACACCCGAGGCTCCGCTGCCGGCGCTGCGGTTTCTCGACCAGGCCGCGCCGGAAGGAGTCTTGCCGCGCTATGAGGTGATCGCCGTGAACGGCATCGGCCTTCCGTCTCAACCGGCCGTCTCGGCGAATGCGGGTCGGTGAAGAGAGAGATCAGCCCAGGCAATGGGTGCCGTGAGTGATCGCGCCGCCCGCCCGGAGCGCGGCGGCGACCATGACCGTCTCGGCGATCTCGGCATCGGTGCAGCCGGCCGCCCTGGCCCGCTTGGAATGAATCTCGATGCAGTAAGGGCACTGGGTGGTGAGCGCCACGGCCACGGCGATCAGTTCCTTGGTTCTGGCCGGGATCGCGCCATCGGCCAGGGCGGCGTTATCGAAGGCTTGAAAGCCCTTCCAGGCATCGGGGGCCAGTTCGCCGAGCGTCTTCAGCTTCTTGAGATGGCTCATGTCGTACATGGATCGTTCTCCTGGTGCGTTGAGGGATCTTCGACCGACAAAAGGAAACGAAACGCAGTTCAACCGGCGATCGGCCCGAATCGCGCCTTCTCGCCGACCTGGTCATTCCTGTACAGGCAGATGGCGAACTCGAACGGCATGTAGTGATGCGCAAGCGAGACGCGCCGGGTGAGTCCCTTGGCAAAGCCGAACACATGTTCGGGCGAGGCGTAATAGAGATCGTCGCGATCGAAGTCGCGGTACGACGTGAGGAAGTCGGCCGCCGCCGCGACATCGGCGATTCGAAACATGGTGGCCAGGGTCGAGGCGACGTGTACCCAGTTGTCCTCGTTCCGCAATTTCGCGTTGAAGATGCCCGACGCCACGACGAGGTCGAAGCGTTCCGACTCCGCGACTTCCGCGATGTCGCCGACGCGCAAATCGGCTTCCGGATAGGCCGCCCGGCCGGTCTCGATCAGCTCGGGGACGAAATCGAGGCCGACATACCGCCCCCGGTAGCCGTTCTCACCCAGGAACCGATACAGGTCGCCGAAGCCGCAGCCGACATCGAGGATCGACCGGATCTC
>CALKTZ010000813.1 GCA_937997355.1 uncultured Planctomycetales bacterium
GCTCTGCACCAACCAGAGCAAGATCTTCTCCCGCAAGCGGAGCGGCAATTGCGCCGCCTTCCAGCGTGCGTCGAGCGCCGCGGTCAAGCGAGCCCGATTCATGGCGCTGCTCCCCTACGTGGGTGAATAATTCGCGCCGACCGATCGACCCAGGTTCTCCCCGATTATTCCTTCCGCTCCGGCTTGCGCGTCGCGGCGTCCCTCGCTTCGAGGAACTCCAGGAATTGGGCGTCGATCGTGGTGTAAGGTTCGCCGAGGCGGTCCTGAAGGGTCCGCCCGGCGTTGACCTTCAGGCTCCCCTTGAGGGCATCGGCGATATAGTCGAGAAAGGCGTCTCGGTAGATGCCGTCTCGCCAGCGCATCAGGAAAAGCGTCAGCGCCATCGCCTGCTGATAATTGGCATAGATCTGACTTTCGAGGTTGAACGTATCCTGGCCGAAGCTCACGAAGAGCTCGGTCGGAATGGCGTTCCTCCGCCCGGCAATCTCCTCGACCGCCCGGGAAATGCGCGGCCCGACAAATCCCCCGACCGACATGGTGCCGTCGGGGTGGGTTTCGACCGTTTCGAAGAACGTCCCTAAACCCTCGAAGACCCAGTAGTTTCCCGCGTTTTTCTTGTAAGATTGGCCGCCGACCGACTCGAAGAGGAGTTGGTGGGAGACCTCGTGGTAGAGGGTGGCGATCCCCTCGATTTGCCCACCTGTGTCTCGATAAAAGTACGCGGGCTTGCGATTCTTCTGCCCCCTGGTGGTGAGCGGATCGTAATAGCCGAGGCTCCGGTCGATGTCCGGCGGGGCGATGTTCCTGAGCCGATTGAGATATTGATCCTTGTTCGCGAAGTAATAAACCAGGTGGGGAGGGTAGGGTCCCTCACCGCGCAGGGAAGGATCGTGGAATCGCTTGGCCAGAGGGAGTTTGTATCTCACCACGTCCGCCATCACCGTGAAGAAGAGGTCGTAGAACGCTTCCAGCCGCCGGCCGAAGATGATCGACTCCGAGAGCGGCACGTTGCTCTGGATGACGAAATGTTCGGTGACGATGGTCCAGGGAGGGTTCCCGTCGGCCCGCAGTCGATCGGCCTCCTCGGGGGGGAGCCATCGCACCTTGGAATTCCGGCCCGCGCCGGCGGGAGAGGGGAGTTGGCCGGCATCCAGATTGGCCACCCACGAGCGGGGGACCCAGCCATAGGTGGGGTGGAGGACATACCCCTGGCGGAGCTGTCGGATTGCGAAGGAGCGTGCCCATCCACCTTCGTAGGACTCGAAACCGAGGAGGCGGCGAGCTTCGGGTTGGTTCGGGTCTCGCTCCAGGGCGTTTCGGGTACACTCCACCGCCAATGCCCAATGAGGCGGGGTCGCGGAGGCCGCCTGACGTCCCAGGTCGAGCAGTTCGGCCGCGGCTTGCTGACGAATCTTTTCGAGCTCAAGCTCCCAGGGAGCGGACGCCGTCGCGGATTGCGCCGGAGTTCCAGTTCCGGGAGGGTTTCCCGATCCCCGCTCGGATTTGCCGTCGCCGGCCGGGACAAGCTCCGGGAGCGGCGTGAAACGAATGAAGGCGTCCGAGTCGGTCGCCCGCACCATGAGCTTGCGGACCGCGATCGCGGGTTCCCGCTTCTTCTCGCGATCAAGGCGATCGGCGAGAGCACCGAGGGCGGACTGTTCTCGACCGAGGATGGCCCGTCGCTTGGCCTTGAATTCGAGGTCGACGTTGGCGCCGAGCACCGGCGGCGGGATTTGAGCGGTGAGGGCGATCCCGAGAAACCCAAGTGCGAGCCACATGCCGATCCCCCCGGTATTTCGGGATGTTGCCTCATCCCGGCTCGGCGCCATCGGCCGATCGGCGGAATTGATTCAGTGCGGACATCGCTCGATTCGTAAGCCGGCGCGGCGTCGGCCCGCCGATGTCCCCTCGTTGCTCTGGACGCTTTCGCGGTTTCGGCGCACAATTCGCGCCCCCGGATGATTTTCGGTGGATCCGACTTCACGACCGAAGTGAATCCAAGAACGTCCCCCCGAAACCCGTAGGCGGCCCACGATGAAAAAATTACGGACCGGTTATCCCGCGGCGGCGATGACCCTGGCGGTCGGGCTGATTCTCGGGATGGTCCTGAGCGGATCTCGGACGCCCTCGTTGATCGCCGGCGGGGGAGATCGTTCGGGCGAATCGATCGTCGCGACCGGCCCCATCACCATCAGCTATGACAACGGGATGAAGGTTCAAATCCCCCATGAGGCCATCTATCTCCTGGATTATAAAGCGGGGAAACTGCTCGCCACGATCCCGTCCTACGAGAAGAGTAAGGGGGATGCCAGGCTGATCAATACCTTCGTCGAGCGGGACCTCGTGGCCGACTTCAAGCTCGACCTGGAGGCCGGTCCCAAACCCCGTTTTCTCATGACGACCGGGGGGCTCGGGATTTATAGCGCGGGCTGGGCCCCCCTCTATGTCTTCGAGATGTCGACCAATCAGCTCGGCATTTATCGGATCCAACCCTATACCGTCGGGACGGTTTCCAGGCCCAAATTCGAGCTCTTCGAGCTTCGATCGTATGCCCAGGCTGAGCTGACCCAGGCCAAGAATTAACGCGAATTTCCTCCCGATCAGTCCTTATCCTTGCCTCGCAACACGGGTGGGGCGGTGCCGGGAGCCTGGCCGCCCGCCGCCGGCGCCGCGGTTGACGCCCCGTCGAGGGGAGCCCCGGCATCCTCGAGGATCGGCGAGTTGCCGAAGGGGCGGGCCTCCTGGTGTTCGAGCAGCCATTTCCCCCGAGGGTCGAAGACCCGGACCTTCAGCCGCTTTTCCGGGGGCAGCCCATACGGGCGTCCGAACTCCTGGTAGGGGTCTCTCTCCCCCGAATTGTAGGTGGGGAAGACGGTGCCGGTCGTTTGCTGGAAGAAGGCGAGCCACATATGGTCGATGCCGAATCCGAACGGGGGCTTCTGCTTGTAATCGACCACGCCGAAAAGCTTCTGATGCACCGGGGCCATGTGCAGGCCGAGGAGGATCATCGAAAAAACGATGACCGAGACTCCGAAGGAAAAGACCAGCCGGCCGATATGGTAGATCGGCATCGGAAATCGGATCATGGCCGGGCCCAGAAATTCGGTGGCCACGCGCAGGATTACCACCGAGAGCGAGAACAGCACCATCAGGCAGATCATGTCGGCCATGTGCGAGAGGAAGCTGACGTTCTCCGCGAAGAGCTTGGCCAGCGGCTCGTAGAAATTAAAGGCGATGATGGCACTGAAGAGGACGTTGAAGAACATCAGGGCCGAGCCCCAGAGCCCTTCGCTCGACATCACGTAGGTGAAACCCAGGATTAACGCGATCACGATGACGTCGAAGAGTGCGGGAGGCATGGGGCTAAACTCTTAGTTCCAGGAAAGTAGTGGACCGAAACCCGGGGAGCTTTTGAGAACCCCCGCGGCGATCATCCTCGCTGGTTGATTGCCGGGGAGATGATCTCGCGGATGGCTTACTTGACGACGCGTAGGAGCTCGTCGATGGAGGTCCTCCCCTGGATGACCTGCCGGAGGCCGTCTTCCTGGAGATAGATCATGCCGTTCTTTCGGGCCTCGGCCTTGATCTTATTGATCGAGGGATTTTCCCGGATCAGGTCACGCATCGCTTCGGTGATGACCAGCAATTCGTAGAGCCCGGTCCGACCGAAATAGCCCGTCCCGCCGCAGATCTGGCAGACCTGCTCCGGTGCCTCCGGCCGTCGGTAGAACACGTCGACCTTCTCAATCGGGAGATTGGCCTTCTTGAGGAATTCGGGCTTGGGTTTGTAGGGCTCCTTGCAGGTATCGCAGAGGACCCGCACGAGCCGCTGGCCGAGGACCGCGGTGAGGGCCGAGGCGATCATGAACGGCTCGACGCCGAGGTCGAGGAGGCGGAACAGGGCGGTGACCGTGTCGTTCGAGTGGACCGTCGAGAAGACCATGTGCCCCGTGTTGGCGGCCTGGCAGGCGATC
>CALKTZ010000814.1 GCA_937997355.1 uncultured Planctomycetales bacterium
ATGGGGGATTCGTGCCCGTAGTCCAGATGGTAGGAGAGCAAGAGCTCGGGCTTTTCCGCCGGATGGGCGGCCAGGGTGGAATTGCCGTCGTGAACGGTGAGGGCGCGATCCAGGACGAGCGCCTTCCTCGGCGCATCCTGCTCGACGATCCCCGCCCCATCGAGCGCCTCGACGAATGCCAGGCTCGAACCGTCGCACCCCGGGCATTCCAGGTTGTCGATCTCGATCTCGCAGTTGTCGATCCGCAAACCGGAGAGCGCGGCCATCACGTGCTCGATCATCTCGACCGAGGCCGGCCCCTCCTGAATGGCCGTCCTGCGCTGCGACGGGACCACGTTGTCGATATGCGCCCGCACTCGCGGGCGATCCGGCAAATCGGTTCGGGTGAAGACGACGCCCGTGTCCGGCTTGGCGGGATGGAATCGAAGCGAAACATCGGCACCGTGGAAGAATCCCACCCCGCGCACCAGCGCGGGATGGGAAAGCGTGCGTTGCGCCCGCCCGTCGATGAGCATTCCTTCGCCCTTTCCGACTCTCGAATGGCTGATCTAACTGATCGAGTGAAATTGAACTGACGTGCGGGACGAGCAAGGCCGGACGATCGTCATGACCGTTTCCACCGAATCCGCCCGACCGATTCCGTCGTCCCCTCGGCATGGGGGGCTCGCCGATCGAGCGAGGCGCAACCTGCCATGGGAAGACTCACCCGGCGTCGACGACATCGTGACGCCGGATGATGCCGATCGGTGCATCTCATTCCGCTTCGAATGCGAGATGGAGCGGCTTAGCGCTGCGTGCCTCGGGGGGCGGCGGCCGGCGCGGCCGCGGGCTGTTGCGCACCCTGGGGGGCGTCGGGCTGGCCGGCTCGGGCCGTGGCGGCGGCGGTTCCCTTGGGCTGCGTGCCGCCATTGATCTGATACTGGCGGTTGAGGTAGGTGATCACGTCCCCGGAAATATCGTTGCGCGGGTCGGAGTAGATGACGGTGCTCGACATCGCGGCCATCACCGACTTGGGATCGCCGGTGGAGACCTGCTGGCCCGACACCTTCAGGATGTAGGTCATCTTGCGGTGCTGGGCGACCCGGCTGGCCATCTCCTGAATTTCCTTGTAGAGGGTCGCCATCGAGTCGGCCTCCTTCATCTCGAACTCGCGCTGGGCCTGCTCCTTCTTGGCCTCCATCTGCGCCTTGAGGAGGGTGATCTCATTCTCAAACTTCTTGTAGTCGGCCGAGCTGGGATTGAACTTCTGCATCGCCTCGGCGTTCTGCTGCATCTTGGAGCCCAGGCTCATCAGCTCGTTCTTCCGGGCGAGGACCTGGGCCTGGAACTCTTCGCTGAGGTATTTGAACTTGTCGTATTCCTTGAGGACCCGCTCCATGTCGATGGTGCCGATCACGGGAGGGGCGGTGACCTTGGCCGCCGGGGCCGAGCCCGCGGCATTGGAGTTGACGCGCTGGACGTTGCCGTCCGGCTGCCCCTGGCCGAGCAAGCGGCCGGTCGTGAAGCCGAGGGCGACCAATCCCAGACCGGTCACGAGGATTTTGCGAGTCGAAGGAACCATCGGGAAAACTCCTTTTCCACCGTTGGCGGTCCAGTGATCGTGGGTCGAAGCGTCTCGACCTCGAAATCCATCAGGCTGAAAGCTCGTTTTTCGCCGAGGGGAATTCCGATCCGTCGGAATGGAATTGGTTCTCGGAGATTTCCCGGCATTCTGTCGTGAGGCCGAATTTCGGTCAAGCCGGAGAATTTCGGAAATGAGCGCATCCGTAACGAGAACTTTTCACGCAATCGGACTGACTGGGTAAGCTGCGGGTCCTTGCTGGACACGGGGCCGTTGATTTCAATCGGATGCGATCCGGGAAACATGCCACAGCGGGGCCTCCAATCCGGAACTGGCGGGGCGTCACCCCTTCGGCTGGCATTTCACACAGTAATAGGTAGGGCGGCCGATCAGCCCGGCGATCTTGGTCTTTTGAATCGGGGTTGAGCAGCCGGGGCAGGGCTTGCCCGCCCGGCCGTACATCGAGTTCTGGTCCAGGAAGCCCCCCTCCAGCCCCAGCACCGTGCGATAGCCCGCGTCGAAGCTGGAGCCCTCGGCGTCGATGGCCGCTTGCAGAATCCTGGGAATCGCGCGATGCAGGCGATCAAGCTCGGCCTTCTTCAAGCCGGAGGCGATCCGCTCGGGATGAATCCTGGCCTGGAAGAGCACTTCGTCCGCATAAATATTGCCGATACCCGCGACGATCTTCTGGTCCATGAGCGTGGGCTTGATCCCGCGACCGGTCCGTGACAGGCGGTCGGCGAGTTCCGATCGACTGATCGTCAGGGCATCCGGCCCGTGCGAGGCGGCGAAGGCTTGCGCGGCGGCCTCGGCATTCGGGAACCAGATGATCTTGCCCAGCCTCCTCGTGTCGCAAAACCAGATCGTTGGGAGCGGCCCATCCACATGGAATGTCAGGCGGATGTGTTGGGGCCGATCGGGAGGAACCAGCCAAAAACCTCCCGTCATCCGAGGTTGAATGACGATAATCCCCGCGGTACCGGCGAGGGTGAGGACGACCCATTTTCCTCGCCGATCGACTCCCGCGACCGTCGCATCGCGTCCCCGACGCTCCAACTCCTCGGCTTCACATCCTTGAATCATCCGAGCATCCAGGACTTCGATCCGGCGCAGGACTCGGTCCTCCAACGCCGGCCGAATTCCCCGCACCATCGTTTCAACCTCGGGCAGCTCTGGCATCGTCAACCTCAATACTCGACCAAGGCGATTACTAAACGACTCATTGTATGCCGGATGTAACGGATCTAAGAATCGAGCAGTCATTTTCATGCAGATTCCGTCAAAATCCCGCAAAGAATTTGCAGTTTATTGACAGGATCGGAAGAGTCTTGGATAATTGCTGAGAGATTACGAGGCTGCTATCGTCCAAGGACCTCCATGCTGGCAGAAACGCGTCGTCGACACCTCCTGGAGCTCATTTCCCGTCAGGGTTATGCCACGCTCGATCAGTTGGTGAAGTCGCTCGGCGTTTCGGAAAGCACGGTGCGTCGGGATCTCGAGGCGCTCGATCTGGCCGGTTCCGTGAAGCGCACGCACGGCGGGGCGGTTTACTCCGGGGAAGAGCGGCCGATGCCCGCGTTCGACGACCGGACGGGGACGTCGGCCGATGAGAAGCGCGCGATCGGGATCGCGACGGCGGCGCTCATCGAGGATGGAGACACCGTCCTCCTGGACGGCGGGACGACCACCCTGGAAGTGGCGAGGGCGCTCCTGGGACGGCCCGTGCAGGTGGTGACGAACAGCCTGCCGATCGCGCAGCTCTGGGCGTCGAGCCCGAGGTCGGACCTGATCCTGATCGGCGGTTTCGTCTATCCCCGAACCGGCGTGGCGCTGGGGCCGTTGGCCATCGCCATGATGAACGGGATACGCGTGCGAAAAGCCATTCTGGGGGCCGGCGGGATCGTGGCCGAGGGGGTTTTCAACTCCAACCTGCTGCTGGTCGAGACCGAACGCCAGATGATGGCCTGCGGCCAGGAAGTGGTGATCGTCGCGGACCACGCCAAATTCGGGCGTCAGGAGCTGACGAGGCTCTGCGGATTGAGCGAAATTGATCGGCTTGTGGTGGATCCTGGATTGCCCGAGTCGTTTCGGCCGATGCTCGAATCGGCGGGCGTGACGATCCATCTGGCCGGGGCGTCGCCGAACCACGAAGAAATCGATAGCACGCGGGGCAACCACCAGACGCGCCCCATCACCATGAGGACCGAGGCATGAGCACGCTCGCCCAGGCGACCCCTTCGCGGGCCCAGATCGAACAACTGGTCCGCGCGATCCTTCAGAAGCAGGGGGGGAACGGCCGGCCCAACTCCGGCAACGGGCAAGGTCCCTTCACGCCGAACCTGGTGGTGAACATCTCGGCGAGGCACGCCCATCTGACCCAGGAGGATGTCGACGTCCTCTTCGGCAAGGGGTATCAGCTCACCCCGATGAAGACGCTCTATCAGGCGACCGACTTCGCCGCGAATGAGACGGTCGCCGTGGTGGGCCCCCGGCAGCGGATGATCCCCGGCGTCCGAATCCTCGGGCCTTGCCGCAAATTTAGCCAGGTGGAGCTGGCCTTCACCGACGCCATCAGCCTGGGGATCGACATCCCGGTGCGACTCTCGGGAGACATCGAGGGGACCCCCGGATGCCTCCTGATCGGACCCAAGGGGAGCCTGGTGATGCCCAACGGGGTGATCCGGGCCGAGCGGCACGTCCACATGGGGCCGAAGGACGCCGAATACTACGGCGTGAAGCATCTCGACCGGATGAACATGCGGGTTGAAGGGCCTTGCCCGGGGGTCCTGGAAGGGTTGCTGGTCCGCACCCACCCCGACTGGAAGCTCGAGGTACACATCGACACCGATGAGGCCAACGCCTGCGACCTGACCCACGCGACCAAGGTGACGCTGGTGAAGGCGTGAGCCTGGAATCAATGAACTGGTTTTTGATCGTCGAAGTCCATCTGAACTTGAACTGATAGGGATCATGTGCGGGGCGGGTCGAAGCGGAGCGAGGCCCCCCGATCGATAGACCGAAGTTGATTGGTGGGCTTCGCTCCGCTCGACCCACCCTACTCGCAAGAAGGAGGCCCCCGTGGCCGGAGCATCGATTGAAGCACTCGGCATGATCGAGACGAAAGGGTTCGTGGCGCTGGTCGAAGCCTGCGACGCGATGTTGAAGGCGGCCAACGTCGAATTGGTCGGCTGGGACAAGATCGGCAGCGGCCTGGTCACCGCGTTCGTCGCGGGGGACGTGGCGGCGGTGAAGGCGGCGGTCGACGCCGGTTCCTCGGCGGCCGGCCGGATCGGCGAAGTGGTGAGCGTCCAGGTGATTCCTCGTCCCCACGAAGACCTGAACGGCGTCCTGGCGTTCGCCAAGGCCACCCCGGCCGCAACCCCCAAGGGAGCCTGATTCCAATGGCGAAGATTCAACAGCGTCCCCTCGGCAATGGCGAGGCCCTCGGCCTGATCGAGACCAAGGGGTTGGTGGGCATGATCGAGGGGACCGACGCCATGCTCAAGGCGGCGAATGTCGCCCTGGCGGGCCGGATCCAGGTCGGCGGCGGATTCGTCACGACCCTCGTCCGCGGCGATGTCGGCAGCGTCCGCGCGGCCGTCGAGGCGGGCGCCGAGGCGGCCAGCCGGGTCGGCGAGCTGCTGAGCGCCCACGTCATCCCGCGTCCCGACGAAGCCGTGCTCCGGACGTTCCTCGGTTGAGCCCCTCGAAACCCAACAGATCCAACGAAGAGGGAGACAACCGGAATGAACGGTAATGGCGGCGGAGGTGCGATCGGCCTGCTCGAAACCTTCGGGCTGGTCGGGATGATCTTCGGGCCCACCGGCTGGTTCGAGGGGCATCTGCACCATACGCTGGGCTTCGAGGGCCTCGGCGGCGGCGAGCACGCCTTCAGCTGGGGCACGGCGATCATCAGC
>CALKTZ010000815.1 GCA_937997355.1 uncultured Planctomycetales bacterium
GGATCTTTCGCGACCGACAAAACGCGGCGGCGTGGAGCGATCCTTCCGAATGGGAAAAATCAATCATTGCATCGAGCGGCACTTGCACGTCATCGAGAGCGGAGAGGATGACGCCTTGTTGCCCTGTCCCGGCAATTTTCCCCGCGTCTTCTCCCAATCGAGGATGCGCACCGGACTCCAGCGCCGCTCCCAACGTCAAAGCAGGATCGGCGGCGATGAGTTGCATCAAGCGAATGCCCATGCGACCTGCGGCGCCATGAATGCCAATTCGAAGTGCAGAGTCTGACACGATTCCACGATCCTCATGAGGGATAGACAAAACCCAAGGCATCAATCGTAACCTACAGGGGCCTTATGGCCAATTCCTCAGAAATTCTCCGGCTTCCGCTCAATAATTTCCCACTCATCAGGATAACGTATCCCATTGATTATCAAACTGTTGTATCATTTCAATCGGATCCTATGCCGAGAAAGATCGGTGTAAGGAACTTTTGCACCTCTCAAAACTCGGAATTTCGTTAACTACTTTACGCTGACCAATTTGACACCGATTATCCATGGCCTACGCTTCAATCGTCGTGGCAAATGGTCCAGCACGATTCTGTATTCCGCACAACAACATCGTCATCGACCTGCGATCACTTCCCTCTGATGACTTCGTGTTATCTGGCAATGCGACCGAGTCTTTGGAACTCATGGCGCGACCCGAGCTAATGAGATCAGCCTAGCGTGAGGTCTTCCATGGATGCAAAAAGTAAGACGAGCATCTGCAAATCGCCGTTCACCGCGGATGTCCCGGTCGCCGGAAGTTGCGAACCGCCTCCCAAATACCTCATCATGGTTGAAGGTGGACTTCCGGGAAAGATGTATCCACTGAACGACATGGAATCCATCCTCGGTCGATCCGTGGAAAATTCCATCCAACTCTTCGAGACGACGGTTTCCCGAAAACATGCCCGATTCACTGTCGACATGAATGGGGAAGTGGGCTTAACCGACCTCGGAAGTACTAACGGAACATACGTCAACGGACAGCGCTTGCTGCCGCACGCCCCTATCTGGCTTCGTAACGGGGATCGAGTCCGTTTCGGTGAATCGACGGTGCTCAAATTCATGAGCCTTGATTCTCAGGATGAACGGTTCCAACGCGATCTATTCGAGCGCCTGGTTCGAGATCCACTCACCGGACTTTTCAATCGAGGCTATTTCCTGGATCAAATTGTTCATTTGAAAGGGAAATGCCGGGAATCCGGGCTTGGCCTGGCGGTCATGCTCATGGATATCGATCACTTCAAGACGATCAACGATTCGTACGGCCACGAGGCCGGGGACAGGGTCCTCAAGGAAGTCGCGCAAAGGCTCAGAGAATCGACCAGGCCCGACGACCTCATCGCGCGATACGGCGGCGACGAGATTATCGTCGCGCTCCCGGTTGCGATGACCGACATCGCGCGTGAACGAGCGGAGCGAATCCAGCAGCAGGTGAGCGATCGGAAAGTTCAAGTTGGAAATCGGCATGTTCGTGTGAGCGTCAGTCTGGGAATGACCTACGGGTTGCCGAACGGATCTCGGCCTCCCCATGCACTCATCAGCGAAGCCGATCGCGCTCTTTATCAGGCGAAACGCAACGGACGCAATCAGGTCTCAATTCGATCTCATCTCGTGGGTCGAGATGAATCACCGGAATCCTCTCTCCATTCGAGCCTGAATCCTTTCTCACTCATAGCCTGACGTGCTCGAAGCTCGATGAGTCTTGAAATCTTCAATGAAAGGGCTGCTCAGGCCGAAATACCTTGACCTCGAATCGCCCGCCAGGGGTATGATTTGAGA
>CALKTZ010000816.1 GCA_937997355.1 uncultured Planctomycetales bacterium
CCCCCGATTCGACGGGTCCCGTCGCCGCGAATACGTCGGTCTATCGACTCGAAAGGCCCACCGAGGGGAGTCTCCCCTTTCGTTTCAAAGCCTGGTCGATTGATCGGATCAATCTCCCCAAAACCGTCTGCCCGAAGGCATTTATCCAGACCTCGCTCGGTTTTGATCGACGATTGAGGACGAAAGCCTGGTTCTCCATCGAAAACCACGGGCCGTATCTTTCCATCGGATCACCCTCGGGATCTCGACCGATTCGCATTCGCATCGATGGTCAGGTTTTGAATCCCGACGAAATCGAGAACGACGACGCCCGTGGGGCTTGCCTCATTCGCCTCCCCATGGAGCGCACGAGCAAACCCATCGTCCTGGCGCTCGAATACGATTCCGAGATCGAAGCGCCCGACGGAGAATGGCCGGCGCCCAAACTCCTGGAAGACGCGACCGTGCTCGAGACCCACTGGGAAATCCTGCTTCCATGGAATCTTGCCTTGATCGGCTCACCACCAGGTTGGTCCGATGAAAATCAATGGTTTTGGGATAGCTATACCTGGAAACGGCGCCCGTCGCGGAGCACGTCGACCATCCTGACCCTCCTCGGTGATGATTCGGCCGCGCTCGTGGAGGGAGACACGGAGGTCGAGGAGATTCGAGGCGACTCCCAGCGTTATCTATTTAGCCATTCCGGAAACGCCGGCTCGATTCGCCTCTGGATTGCATCTCGCCCCTGGCTGATCGGCATGTGCTCAGGCACCGTCCTGCTGCTGGGATTTGCTCTGATTCTTTCGCCCAATCTGAACACGAGAGGAATTCTCGGCGTCCTCGCCGGGCTCGGCCTCGCCGCGGCCGCACTGCTCCATCCGAGCACCCTCATCCTGGCCGCTCAATCGTCGATGATCGGAATGATCCTGATCCTGATGGGATTCGTGATCCAGTATATGATCGAGCCGCGTCGACCAAGAACCGGAACCGAACGAGAATCCGTTCGGACGATGACTCCGGCTCCGCCAGGCTCGACCATGAAGCGAGAGGCGGAGGCACGCCCCGTCGAGGTCGGCTCCGACGAATCGACCGCGGTCCGCGTCCGTGTGGCCTCGACCATGGAATACCGGCCCAAGGAAATCGCTGCCGAGGAACCGGGAAAGACCCCCGAATCGCAAATCGAGCTGACGAGATGAGACGATTCGGCTCGCTCTCGCTCCAGGTGCTTCGCCCGCCCAAGCTCACGGTGAGCCCGAGACGTCCGATCATGAAATGCTGCCTGCCGACTTCTCGAATTCACCTTCTTGAAGCCGTCCGAAATACCGGCTCGAAATCCAGATGGTTCGGCATGGTCGCGTTTTTCAGCTTGATCTTCGCCAGCCTGGGCGCGGCTCCGCTGGAAATCGTTCCGGTACGGATGCCGGCCGACAGCGTCGGACGTTCCTTTCCCAAAGGGACCGAGTTCAAGGTCCTTCGACGCGAACAGTTCGAGTCCTTGGTCCAGCAAGTTCGGACGGAAGAAAGCCGACAGCGGCCGAGTGCGCCGCCGCGAATCGTCCAGGCCCGCCACCATGCGCGGTGGGAGGGCGGCGTGCTCTTCGGGAATACTGTGCTGACAATCCGAGGGACGGGATCCGAACCCCAGATGCTCCCCCTGATTCCGTGGACTCCGGCCATCCGCGCAAATCCCGAATTGTCCAAGCTCCTGGGACTCGGCGCGACGGGAAAAGCCGGTCTCTGGATTGATCCGACGACCACGACCATCTCGTTCGATTGGGAGTTGGTCGCCCGGCCGGAATCCCGAGGACGCGGTTTCACCCTCGGTTTGCCCGGCGACGCGGCATCGGTGTTGGTGCTCGATCTTCCGAAGGGCTGGTTCCCGTTCGGCCCCGAGGGGTTTCGCGTCGGCCCTCTGGCGGTCGAATCAGACGCGCGGCGATCGAGGTGGGAATTCGCCGGTTCAAGCGGGCTGATGGATCTCCGCCTGCAAGATCCGGCTGACCCCGACGCCGTGTTGCTCGGCGGGCAATTTTGGATTCAAGGGAAAACCCAAATCGACCTGCGATCCCAGGATCAGCGGGGAGGTTCCATCGGCAATTGGTCCGCCGAATGGTCCATTGAATCCGACCGCCAAAGCCCCTCCACCTTGACCGCCGAACTCGACCCGAAAATCGAACTCATCGCCGTCACCGGTCCCGGCGTCGAGCAGTTCCAGCAACGCCGGACGCCAAACGGAACGCGGGTGGACGTCTCCTTCTCAAGCGGGATGAAAACCCCGACCAAGGTTTCATTCACAGGCCAGGCGAACGTCCCGCTCGAAGGGACCTGGATCATACCGGCGATTCGCCCCTTGAAGGCCATCTGGACCGGAGGCTCCACGACTGTTGTTCTGGATGAGAACCGAGTGGTCTCCGAATGCCGTGAAAAAGGAGGGAAACGAGTCGCGGCCCCTCCCCTTGGCGATGGTCGGACGACGACACTCGCGTTCGAGTCGGCTTCCCCAACATCGGTCGCCGAGCTCGTGTTGAGAAAGCCGCGAATCGAGTCGTCCTGCGTCGTCATCGGGCAACTGAATCTGGGCCAGTCGGCCCCCAGCCTGGAATGTCGAATGAAGTGGACGATCCCTCGCGGATCGCCTCCCGAGGTCGCTTTTGACATCCCGCCGACCTGGATTCCCGACCGTGTTCAACTGCTGGGTTTGAGCGACTCGCTCGTCTGGCACAGCTCCATTCGCGGCGGCGGAGGGACTCGCATCACGGTGATCGTCCCGCAAGGCATGGACGAAGAAAAAGAATTAACGCTCGTCCTCGGGGCGACCTCGACGATCCCCGGCGGACGCGGGAACATCGACCTTCCCCGGGTCCGCCCCGTGCGCACCGCCCTGGCGGATGAATGCTGGACCGCGCGAATCATCTCCAGCCTTCGGCTCGAACCTATTTCCGCGCAAGGCATCGCCTGGGTCGATCCGTATCAGGTTCCAACGTTCGATCGGGCGAATGGATTTCCCGATCTGACCTCGGATGACTCCAAACGAGTGGCCCTCGCCTGGCGTTGGATCGACGAGAACGCATCCGTCCAGGCCGCGAGAGAGAACGTGGACTCCGGAACCCACGCGTCCGCCCAGACGAGCGTCACGCTCTCGCGAGATGGGAAGTCGCTCCTCCTCGAAGGTCGAATCCTCTGCACAACCCCGGAGCAACTGAAATCCTTGCCGATCTGGATCTCGGTTGCAAATGCCCGCCCGACGGATTGGAATTTCTGGCTCGTCGGTTCGAACCCGGATCAAAAGCAAACCCTTGAATTCACGACCCTTGATCGAAACATCCACGCGGATCTCGGATTTCCTCCCGACGGCAACGCATGGAAGATCCAGTTCCCTCAGGATTCCAAGGAGCTGATCGAAATTCATTTTCACGCCCGGATGGATTGGTCCGGCAAGGGATCGATTCCGCTGATCTCCCTGCCCAGGGCTTATGTCCCGCGCTCGCTGATCACCCTCGAAATTCCCCGCGAATTCCTTTCAAAAACCGTCACGGATAAACTACGCAACCTGAATCCGGCCGTGGTGACTCGGACCAACGAGGGGATCAGCAATCCGGAGACTCCGACTCGCGAGATCAAGCCGCTCGAAGCCCCCATCCTCCACACCTTCAGCTATTCACACCCGTCGTCCGGGCTCGAATTGATCACGGAAAGGATGAATGGCCGAGAACTCCCCCCAATCGTTCGTGAGGCCAATCTTGCGACCGTGTTCGATGTCGGCGGACAAACGCTGAATCGACTTGAATTGCTCGTTCAAGCGGGTAGCCGGGAAATGGTGGATTTCTCCATGCCCGAGAATTCCTCCTTGGTCAGGGTTCTTGTGGACGGGGTTCCCGTGGACCCGATTCGACTGGCGGCCGACTATTCGGTTTCGCTCCCGGCCTTGAACTCGGGTGTCTCGTCCACCGTGATCTCGGTCGATTACTTGACCCGAGACAACCCCCGCGGGACAACCACACGCCTTGCACCCCAGCTACCTCGATTTGCCCTCCCCTGCCTTTCGTTCACATGGGAGATCCTCAAGCCGCCCGGTTGGAATGCCATTCACGCCGGCCCCGGTTTGAGCACGATTGCCGACAGTCCGAGCGTTCGGTGGCCCTTCGGATTGCTCGGGCTCAAGGAATTCGATTGGTTTTCTCGGCGAGAGGGCGATCTGATCCCATCGGCTGAACAAATCGAATGGCTGGAGGAAAAGGTAAGAATTCCTCAGACTCAAGGAGACGATTTAACACTCGCCGAATGCTTCAGCCGATGGGATTCAGGGCCGGTGCCGATCGTGGTCGATCGGCTGGCGCTCGCGTCGATCGGCCTCGGCCCCCGATCGTATTTGAGGATCCCGAAAGGGGCGGCTCCCGACGGCCTAGGGAGGCTCCAGGCGGTCCGCGAACTCGGGATTCACCTCGTCTCGCTCAACGAAGCCTTGCTCATCACTTCGCGGGGAGGACGATCCGACCTCGCGACGAGTCAATTCCGAAAGGAGGCGGTCTTCCAATCGATCGCCTGGGGGACGGATCGCACGGATCGATATCAATCGGTGAATCGTTGGCGGGGCGAAACGTCGACGAGGGCGACATCGGGCGGGACCTCCGAGTCGATCCTCCGCGCGGTCCCGGGTTGGTCGAGCGTGAAATTCGCAAATGCCGACTGGCCGGGTGAGGCGGCGTTCATCGATCTCATCGACCGCCAGGCGCAGGTCGTGTGGGGATGCTGGGCGGGGTTGCTGGTCCTGGCATCATTTCTCGCAATCGGCTCGGGCTCAACGCGAAGAGAATCGATTTTCATTTTGCTCTTGCTCGGCCTTTGCGCGGCGTTTTCGACTTGCTTGCCCGACCGTTACCAGCCGTTCTCCGCGGGTGGGTTTGTGGCGTCATTGGCGATCCTATTTGTTCGGTCGATTCGTGTTGAACGCCCCGCCGTCCCTTCAAGCCAGGCCGTCCAAACGCGTCAGAGCTCCCTCATGATGAGAGGCCCGGCCTATTCGTCGGTGGTGCTCCTCATCCTGGGCGTCTCCCTTCCGAACGCTTTGGGTTGGGATCCGCCGGAATCTCCCGAGTCGACGGATCCCATCCTGGCGATCTACCCATACGAGGGGACTTTCGACCCGACCAAGCGTGAAGATCGGGTCTTTTTGCGCCTGGGCGACTTCCGCCGGCTTGAGCGTCGGGCGCGGCCGGCACCCCCGCAAAATAAGTCTTCGGTTCGAGCAACGACGGTGAGCCATCGCGTCCACCGCACCGGCCGTCAGGAGGCTTTGGTCGAGACCGCGTACGATCTCCTCGTCGACGGCTCCCAGCCGACGACCCTGGATGTGCTCGTGGCGGGAACACACCAGATCAACGCCGCCGTGGATGGGGTGGAATCACCCGTGCTGATCCGCCCCAATGGCCGATACGCATCGGTGGAAATTCAGGGCGCCGGCGCGCATCGCCTGATGGTAACGCGCAAAATCTCCCTGGTCCGCGAGACAGCGGCTTCGAGACTTCTCCTCCCGGTCGATCGATTTCCTTCCGCCCGGATCGAAATCGAGCCATACCGCGAGGCATCTGAACTGGAGAAGGTGTCGAGCCTCGGCACAACGTCGCGAATGCCGGATGGCCGCACGGCAGGCTTGCTCGGGCCGGTCGATCAGCTCGACATCACCTGGAAGGAACCGCGGATCACCGGGACACACCGAGCCGCCCCCAATGTCGACGGCCTCTTGCTCTGGGATATCGAACCCGCCGGGGATCGGATCAGAGGCCGTTTCACCTACCACGGCGTTCAGCGACTTTCCACGGTCCGATTCAAGATCGACCCGGCATTGATCCTCCGGTCGATCGATTGTCCAGGGTTCGTCGATGTTCGCCGCGAGCAGCAAGGAGGGGATTCCTTCTGGGCGATTCATCTCGAACCGGCCTTGCCCAATCATTCGACCATCGGATTTGAATTCTGGCGGCCCGCGCCGTCCGTTCCCGAAAGCACCCCTCGCACGGGCGAGTTGCTGGGCAATCGGCCGGACTTCGAACCTCCCCGGCGCATCCTCGCTCGGCTCGAACCGTTGGATGTCGAACGTTATAGCGGAGCGATCGGGGTTCGGCGGCCGGGCAGCTGGACCGGAAGGCTCAGGCCGCTCTTCGGCCCGGAGCCGATCACCGATGAAACCTTCGTCAAGCTTTGGGGGGATCTGCCGCCCGAGCCTCTGACCCTTTCCGGGATCACGCGATTCGTCGGCTCCCCTTCCATCGAATTGAGGACCGGCCCGGCTGAAGAGAGGATTCGCCCCAGACCTTCGGCGGACATTCAGATCTCGCCGGGGCGAATCGACGTCCGCTACGAGGCCGATTTCTCGGAGAGTCTTGGAAACTTCGACCGGGCGGCGTTTGCTCTTCCCGCGAGGTTCCATGTGACCGGAGTCGTTGCCGATGGCCTCACCGATTGGTCGATCGATTCCAATCGACGGTTGCAATTGAGATTTGACCGACCCGTCCCTTCCCGTCGCAAGCTTCAGATCCACGGCTGGGTTCCCGTGGACGAGAAGCCACTCGAAACGGGAATCAAGCGACTCCGCGTTCCCACCCCCTGGATTCAATGGCTCGACGTCGACATCGAGCCCGGCAGTTTGAATGTGAACTCGGGATCGAAGCCGACGGTCGAGGGAGGAGATGGATTGAAGCTGGTCTCCGAGGGGTCGGACACGGTGAGTTCGACCGACTCGCGGTATCGGCTCACCTATCGCGTCGACGACCCCGCGGACCTCGGCGAATTCGTCTGGGAGCCACTCCCGCCGAGGCTCACCGTCTCCATCGACAGCCAGGCGATCGTGCATCAGGATTGGGCCGAATGGACCGCCGTGCTACGATACGATGTGATCGGCGGCGCATTGAACACGATCAATCTCAACCTGCCGACCGAATGGGCCGCCGATGCTCGAATTCAGCTCCCGGGAAATTCCTCGCAAATCACCAAGCTAACTCGAGACAACATCACGTCCTACACGATCAATCCCGAGCGGCCCGTCTGGGGCTCCCAGCAGTTGATCGTGCGGGCCGAGAAATCGATTTCCCCCCAATCCGCGTTCCAGTTCCCGGAAATCACACCGTTGGGTCGGGGAATGACCGACACCTACCTCAACCTGGTGAATGCCGTCGGCACCCCATTCAGGTCGATGAACACGGTCGGGGTTCAGGGTATCGTCGACGCGAGCCGTTTCCGCAAAGGCGGCTTCAACTCGTCATTCAACGCCCCGAACGCCTCCTCGATGTTTCATGTCCAGAAGGACAAGTGGCTACTCAGCCTTCAACTGCCTCGTCTTTCCCAAAATTCAAGCCCTAATGACGGGCAAACTTCTCTCGCGAACTTCGCCGATTTGAGCCTCACCGAGAATCCCGATCATTCGATCACGGGGGAAGCCTACTATGAGATCGTCGCGGGGGCAGGGTGGTTTCTTCCCATCGAGTTGCCCGAACGAGCGGAGCTGATTTATGCCGCTGCCGATCAAACGCCCGTCACCCCATTTCAGTCGACGGCGGGATCCTGGATGATCCCGATTGGAAAGCGGGAAACACGAACGGTCCGTGTCCTGTGGAAATCTCCCCCGGCAGCGACTCGAAACCATCAAGGGGTCGATGAGCTGGAATTGCCCAGGGTTGGCGTGGAACCGGTGACCACGATCGTCAAATTATGCGCCGGCGATGACCGCATCCCGCAGCCCGGACCAAATCTCGGCCCATTACAACCGGCGACCGCCGATCGCCTGGAGTTGATCCGCGCGGCGTCGATCGCACGGCGAATCGACGCTCTCCTCGGAGGCTTCAATCGTTCGTCGTTTCGAGATCGCGAGGATCTGGTCTCGCTCCTCATCGCTCATGAATTCGCGCTTCGCGACTCCACCGACAATGCCTCCCGACAACTCAATGCGCCGGAACTTCCCTCGGGGCAGGCCCGAATCGCTCAAAATGCGGAAGCCGTCGCCGCCGCCCGGACTTCCGTCGCCGAGGCGG
>CALKTZ010000817.1 GCA_937997355.1 uncultured Planctomycetales bacterium
CTGTTCGATGCAGGCGACGAGTGGGGGGATCAGGGCGAGCGGCTTGTGCTGGAAAACCTCCTGTCCCGATTCCAACCTGGCCAGGCTCAGGAGGTCGAGGACCAGTTGGTTGAGCCGGTCCGCCTGCTCATCGATGCGATGGAGGAAGCGGATGTTGACCGCCTCGTCGTTGATCGCGCCGTCCAGGAGCGTTTCGGTATACGCCTTGATCGAAGCAAGGGGTGTTTTCAACTCGTGCGAGGCGTTGGCCACGAAGTCCTGGCGCATCCGTTCCAGCCGCCGCAATTCGGTGATGTCGTGGAAGACGAAGACCGCGGCGGGGGGCGGGTCGCCCGGCAGGCGGGTGCCTCGAACCGACAGGATTCGCGTCGGGCCTCGCGCGGAGGAAACCGCGATCTCGGCGCGGTATGCGTTGGGGCTCGACAGCTTGAAGGTCGATTCGATGACATCCTGCACCCGAGGGCTCCGGATCAATTCCGGGATCAGACGCCCCTCGGAGGCTCGCTCCAGCCCGAACAGCGTATCCGCGCTCGAGTTGGCGAAGAGGAGGCGGAGCCGGCCGTCGACGGCGATCACCGCCTCCGCCATGGCCCCGAGGACCACCCGGAGCTGCTGGCCATCGCGCTCGAGGTCGGCGATCCTCTTGGCGATATCGGGGCCTGCCGCGTTGAAGGTCTGGACAAGCTCGCCGACCGGCCCCCAGATCCTCATGAGGACCGGACGGGCCCGCTGCGTTCGCCAGAGCAGGTCGAGGCCGCGGTTTACTTCCGACACGCCCCACGCCCAGCGGAGCAGGAGGATCAGCAAGGAAGCAACCGTCAGCCAGCCTAGGACCGTTGCCAGAAACCAAACAGGATGCACTGATGCGGTTCCGATCAACATGGAGTCATCGCTTTCGGATCGTAATCGGAATCAGACCGTGCGATGAGAAATTTGGGACGGATGCCTAGCCGCAAGAAAGCATCCGACGAAGCCGGGATTTTCGCAAGCCTCGCGCACGAAAATGCCCCCGGAAGCGACGGCCTCCCGGGGGCTTGGATTTCGGGCCTTCAAACAATCTTCACGCGGGCGACGTGGAGGTGGAGATTCAACGGCGCGGCGAGATCACGAGGCGTTCGCCTTCCGATGGCGTCGCAGGGTGAACGCCAATCCCAAAAGGCCGGCGATGCCGCTCGACACCAGGGACGAGGGCTCGGGGATCGCGGAGCCCTCGACGACCGTCGCCGCGAAGACCCCCGCATTGCGGAAGCCAAACTGAGGAGCATTGGGGACGCCGTTCTGGTTGGCCGCTGTGAGATTGATCGTCAAGGTTTCGCCGGCCCCCCAATACTCGACCGAGAAATAACCGACGGAAATGTAATTGTTGTTCAAGGTAGGCATCAGGTTGAGCGCGGCGTTCGATGCGATCAATGAGCTGCTCCCGCCGCCGCTGAGGGACGCTGATAACTGCATCCGGGTGTTGAAGCCCTGCACGAAGATGTTCAGAATCCTCGGCGCCGCGGCGGCCTCCGCCTGGAACCGCGCCCCCAGGCCGAGCGGATAGCTGAATTGCGCCGGGTCGATCGTCTCGGAAATGACCGTGCCGACCGGCCCCCCGTTATCCATGGCCTCGGTGCCGTTGGTCCAGGTGAAGTCCAGGGTAACCGGGGGCGGGTTGAAGCCCACGAGGAGCACGGTCTGCCCGGGTGGAACGGTACCGAGCGGGCTCAGCGCCGGATCGATGATCGTGCCGCCGACCATCTCGGGGGTCGTGTAGACCGTGGAGCCGGTGACGCCGCCGTTTCCCCACTTCACCCAGTCCAGGGTGCCCGCTGTCGTGAGGTCGGTGGTTGTGGCGATCGGAAGATCCGTATAAGTAATGCCGCTGATGGTTCCCGCGGTTGCATGCGCACGGAAAAGTCCGGATCCGGCAAGGATAAAGGCCGCAAGGATCAAATATCTCTTCATGATGCCTCCGACGGTGAATTTGATTTGCTCGATCAAAAGCCTCCAGGTCGAAATTGACCTGCTCGGGGACTGGCACGACATTTTGAGTTCACGAAAGAAATGAAATGTTGTCAAGAAGACAGAAAAGAATGTTGCATATTTTTTAAATCATTTCACAGTGTGTTCCGGTCGGTTCGGCGGGCACGCCCATCTTGAAAACGAAGTTTTGACTTCTTGAATACGGAGAGACTCCACGCACGCGACTCCTCGTCAATGTCTCCGGGGTTGGGGCTTGCATGGCTCTCTTAACCGTGATTGAAATGGGGAGCCTATCGGGCTCCAGCATCGAGCACGTCATCATCCTCTCTTTTCCCGGGTATACAGTCGTGAAAGTCGCACACTTCGGTTTGCTCGCTCCATCGCTGTTCCTTGCCTTCGCCGGGACGGCCCAGGCACATGAGAAGTGGTTCTATGAGGGGGAGCACATGCCCCTCCGGTGGGACCTCTATCTCAGGCCGATTCCGCTCGGTTTCACGATCGGTGTGATCGTCGTCTTCGCGGCGGCGGCCCTGCTTTGGCGAATCCGGGGGGGACGCGATTTCGTGCCCGGCCCCGAGGCGTTCGGCGCCCGCGATGATCGCCGGATGGCGTTCTACGGGCTGGCCCCCGCAATCCTCGGGCTCCATGTCGCCGTCCCGCTTTTAGTCTATGGGGTGATGGGGCAACTCTTCACGCCGAACAACGTGATGCCGGCCGGGTGGTCTCACTTTCTTGGATTGGCCGAGGCGATGGTCGCGCTCTCGTTCATCTATGGCGGGATGGCCCGCCCGGCCTCGCTCCTCCTGGTCGCGCTCTGGATCATCGGGGCGTTCATCTTCACGCCGGAGCCGATGCTGGAGAGCCTCCACATGCTGGGGTTCGCCGGCTTCTTCTTCCTGGGAGGCCGGGGGCCGGTGTCGGTCGATCGCCTGCTCTTCCCCTGCGTGGAGCCCCCGGCCCATTATGTCCCCTGGGCTCCGGCAGCCCTCCGGGTCGGCGTGGGGAGCAGCCTGGCCGTGGTTGGCTTCACGGAGAAGCTGGGAAACCTGCCGCTGGCCGACGCCTTCTTGCATCAGTTTCCGTTCATCAATTTCATGCCCAAGCTGGGCATCGAGATGAGCAACGAACTCTTCGCCACGTTCGCCGGCTCGGTCGAGATCCTGGCCGGGCTGATGATCCTCTTCGGCATCTTCCCCAGGACGATCATCCTGGTGGCGCTCTTCCCCCTGAACCTCTCGCTCACGATTTTCAACTGGAAGGAATTGATCGGCCACATGCCGTTCTACGGCGCGCTGGCTTTCCTCCTGATCTGGACGCCTCGCGACCGAGACCTCTGGGTTGCCGGGCTCCGGCGAGGGCCCTTGGAGGTGGATGAGCCCCGAGCTTGATCGTCGCCCCTGGTTGATCAACCTCTGGAATCGTGCTCGCGCGAATCGCGATCAATCCGATCCGCGAACCCGCGCGATCACTTCCGAATAAATCCGGATGTAGTCCACCGCGCTGCGGTCCCAAGACCAATCGGCCCGCATGCCGGTTTGCACCAACCGATTCCAGGCATCGGGATCGTTCCAGAGTTCGAGGGCACGGAGGATGGCCAGCCAGAGGGCGTCGGGGGTCTCGTCCTTGAACATGAAGCCGTTGGCCGTCCCGTCGGCCTGGTTCTCGGGGGAGGCGTCCACGACCGTGTCGGCAAGCCCGCCGGTCGCTCGGGCGATGGGCAACGTCCCATGGGCCAGGCTGTAAAGCTGGGTGAGGCCGCACGGTTCGAAGAGGCTCGGCATGAGGAAGAGATCGGCCCCCGCGACGATCTGATGCGCCAGATCCTCGGAAAAGCCGAGATACGCCCAGACCTTGGTCGGGTATTTCCGCGCCAGGGTTTCGAGCAGCTCGTGATAATGGAGGTGGCCGGTGCCGAGGACCACGAGCTGGACATCCTGTTCAAGCAGCCGGTCGGCGACCTGCGCCAGCAATTCCCAGCCTTTTTGAGAATCCAACCTCCCGACCTGCGCGAAGATCGGCACCTCGGGACGGACCGGGAGCCCCGCCTTTTCCTGGAGCCAGGCCTTGCAGGCGGGTTTGCCGATGTTGACGGTCGAGGAATCGTACTGCCGGGCGAGCATCGATTCGTGGCTTGGCGTCCAGACCTTCGGGTCGATGCCGTTGACGATTCCGCGCAGGTCGCCATGCCGGCGACGCAGCAAGCCGTCGAGGCCGTAGCCGAACTTCTCCGATTGGATCTCGCGTGCGTAAGTCGGGCTCACGGTGCTCAGGAGATTCGCGAAGACGAGTCCCGCCTTCATGAAGCTGAGCTTGCCGTAGAATTCCAGATCCTGCCAGTTGAACAGCCAGGGCTGGAGCCCGGTCTGTCCCATCACCTCATGAGGAAAGAGCCCCTGGTAGGCGAGATTGTGGACCGTGTAGAGGGTCCCCGTCCGGGCTAGCCCGGCGTGGGAATGATACATCGTCTGGAGATAGACGGGGATGAGGCCGGTTTGCCAGTCGTTGCAGTGGATCACATCGGGGCGAATGTCGAGCCGGACGAGAGTTTCCAGGACGGCTCGATCGAAGAAGATGAACCGCTCGCTGTTGTCGGGGTAATCGGATCCGGCATCGCCATAGAGGCCGTCGCGATCGAAGTAGCCGGGCTGATCGATGAGAAAGACGCGGACATCGGAGTTGGGGAGCCGGCTCTGTTGGACCGTTCCTTCAACGGTTTTCGCCCCGATCGGGATCTGGAGCGAGATCCCGGTGGGTTTGAATTCGCGCCCCGAGGTCCAGACGCGGCGGAAGGCGGGTAAGAAGAGATAGGGAGTATGCCCCAACCGTTCGATGGCCTGAGGAAGAGAGCCGGCGACATCGGCCAATCCCCCCGTCTTGGCGAAAGGGACCGCCTCGGAGGCGACGAAGACAACCTTCATGGCCGATGGATCCTTCGGGCGTCGATTGAAGGGACTCCGGTGGAGAGGGTCCCTTGAAATCGATCGGGGTAAAAACGGACCGTCCGCACCTGCTCGGGACAAGAGGTCCCGGGCGGGGTCGGACGGTGTCGGCGATCCTCGGAGTTTTAGCCGATCAGGGGATTACCCGGCAAGTCGGCGATGGACGAGGCGGGCGAGGCGAGGCCCTGAAGGGAGCTGACCGTGACCGAAAAATCATGACGCCAGAGGACCCAGAGCATCAGGAGGCATCCAAGGACGATGGCTCCCAGGGCGATCCCCAGCATGACGACGAAGATGTCGCTCTTGGGGACGGCGACCGCGACGCGAGGCCCTCGTCCGGCGGCGGCGGTGCGGGCCGAAGAGGCCCCCGCCGCACCGGCATTACGGGTTGAACGTAGACGAGACAATGTCCCCCTCCCGGATCTGTTTGCCGTTAACGGTTTTACCAAGCACCCGGCCGACCGATTGGTCCGGATCGACTTCAATGATCTCAAGCTCGCCCAGGTATTCCACCCGAGGCTTGGTGCGGTAGACGTGCATCTGGTGGCCGACGACCAGCCCCTCATCGGAGCCGTTGGTGAACTCGACGCGCTTGCTCTTGGGATCGACCCGGAGCACCTCGCCGGCAACCTTGGGAGGAGTCGAGACGGCCCGAATCCTGGTGATGTCGTCGGGGAGCCCGTTCTGCCTCAGCAAGTTCGAGTACCGGGCCACGCGATCGAGGAGGTCGTCGCGGTTGTTCTTGGTCGTTTCAAGAATCCGCTCCAACTCTCGAATCTTGTCGTTCAGCTCGGTCTGGCGAAGCTTGTATTCGTTCGCTTCCTTTTCGATCGCGGACTTCTGATCCCGTAGCTTCGCGGTCTCGTTGCGACGATCCTCGGCTTCCGTGAGGGCCGTCTTGGCATTGGCCTGGGCGGTCGCGATCTTGCCGCGTGCGTCCGTGATCTGCTCGCGGTCGCTGCCGATCTGATCGTTGAGCACCTTGATCTGATCGTTCAGGATCTTGGTCTGTGTATCGTATGCGGTTTTGGCCGCTTCGAGGTCTTTTTTGGCGGCGTCCAAGAGCGCCTGCGAGGTCTTCAGGTCCGTCTGAAGCTTTTGGGAGGTCTTCTTCTCTGCTTCCGTGGCGGTCTTCCAATTTTTCGTGGTCGTGAAGACGACCGTCGAAATGCCCAGGAAGAGCAAAGCGAATACCATGATGACAATGACGAAGATTCTTCCAACGAAGGTCATGGTCCCATCCTACCGTTCTGAGCTAAGACGATCGGTCAACCACCCTCGCGACGTCGACGCCGGGAGTCTCTGAAAGGATGGTGCCTGGACCGTGTTTGTCCCGGAGATGAGGAGCGCACGCCCCAAGACGGGGAGAAGCCCCGCGAC
>CALKTZ010000818.1 GCA_937997355.1 uncultured Planctomycetales bacterium
TTTCAACCAGATGGGCCACCGCTGGGGGAGGCAGCCCATCATCTTGCCCTGCGTGCCCCGGGCGAGCCGCCATCCATCGCGCGGGCCGATGATGCGGTTGTGCGGAAAATGATGCAGGCCCCCGGTATGATCGTGGTGGTAGTGCGTGAGGATCACGGCCTCGATGTCCTGCCGGGGATCGAGCCCCATGGCGTTCAATTGAAAACCGATCTCCTCCACCGGCGCCACCTTGATCTGGACCATCCTGGTGAAGAACGGGTTCCACCAGGGGAGATAGCCGGGGGTCGAGTTCTCGGCGGTATCGCCGGTATCGACGAGGAACCGACCTTCCGGATGCTCGATCAGCCACGCCAGCACCGGCAACGGCCCCGCCCATTCCTTGTCCCGGACGATATCCAGCTTGCGCCCGAACGCGGAGCGTCCGGCCCGTCCGCATTTCTGGGCGGACTTCAGCCTTGCCCAACCGGTCTGAATCGGCGTAACACGGATCATCGGTCAACCTCGACGGAGCATGTCGCAAGATCGCCACGCAAGGCGATCGGGAGAATCATTCTAATCAACCGATCGAAGTTCGACGATGCCACCACGGTCGCGGAGAAATTCTTCGGCCGATCACACGGGAACCACCTCGGCGCAAGGAATGGACTGATGCGGATATTGATCGTGGGTGGCGGCGTTGCCGGCTTGACACTGGCCGCGAAGCTTCGGCAACAAGGTCGCAGGCCGTTGATTCTTGAGAAGGCCGCCACTTACGGCGACATCGGTTACGGGATCGCGCTTTATCCGCTGGGAAGTTGCGTGCTGCACGGGCTCGGTGCATACGACGAACTGGCGAGTCGCAGCCTCGACGTGAAGCGGTACGAGATCGCGAATCATACCGGCGCCGTGTTGCAGGGGATGGACCTGTCCGCATTCACGGCCGAGACCGGCCCGATTCTCATGATGCCTCGAACGACGCTGATCGAAGCGCTGCGAGAGGCCTGCGGGGATTTGCCGATCCGGATGGGGACGACGGTCCGCGGCGTGGAGCAGGATGGAGAGCGGGTAATCGTGGGATTCAGCGACGGCAAGCAGGAAGCCTTCGACCTAGTGGTAGGTTGCGACGGCATTCATAGCGAATTACGCCAACACGTATTTGGCGCGGGCGAAGTATTCGATTGCGGCTGGACGTGTTGGACGTGGTGGGGCCGCGGGGACCTGTTCCCGGCGGATTTGATGCGCGAGTACTGGGGGCGAGGCTGGATGCTCGGCACTTATCCATGCCCGAGCAAACGCATGTACGTGGTGGGGCTGCCGAACGAGTGCGTCGCGGATCTGAATTCACAGGACGTAGTTCATGCCGCGATTCGTAGCCGATTGGGAGAGTTGATCAAGGTCGATCAGGCCGTCGCGCGGGCGATCGCGGAGGCGAGGGAATTCTTTTCCTGGCCGATGCACGACGTGCGCATGAAACGCTGGTCGAAAGGTCGCGTGGTGTTGTGCGGCGACGCCGGCATGGCGTTCCTGCCGACCGCGGGGGTGGGCGCGTCGAATGCTCTGCGATCGGCCGCGGCGCTTGCCGACGAACTGTCACTCGCCGATGCAAGGCTAGCGCCGCTCGCGATCCTTCGTTACGAGAAACGTTGCTTCAAAATCGTCAAAACGAATCAGCAAGACTCTCGAAATGCCGGCAGGCTGGTGTTCGTGGAATCGAACGCGCTCAGTTGGGTCCGGGACCAAATCATCAAGCGCATTCCGGTCAGTAAATTCGTCCGCGGAATTATCAAAAGCATGAAGGAACCATTCTGACGCGACGTCAGAGACGCGACGACAACCCCGACTTGATCGCGACGCTCAGATTCTTCGGCCCCAGGTAGATCGACCAGGCCGCCCGTGCGAAACGGACGTCTTCAATCAACGTCGGCTCCTTGCCGTCCAGCTGGCAGGAGAGGCCGACGCCGGGGAGGAACGTCAAGTTGAGGCGATTGCCCGTCTTGCAAGGATTCGCGACGAAATAACGCTCCAGCTTCGCCAACTCGGCGGCGAACGCGGGCGCGGGCTGGATCATGCCGATCGATTCGCGGAACGAGCGCGCCATGGTCGCGCCGTCGACGTCGCGTTCGAAGATCAACTGCAACTGCTTGACCGCATCGACCCGCGCGAGATGCTCGGCATCTCGGACCTTGACCCCCTCCTGCACATAACTCCCGATCGTATAAACGCTCAGGAAATACTTCGTCCGCAGCGCCGTCCCCGTGAGGACGAGTGGCACGGACTTCCCACCCACCTTGCTCGTGATCGTGGTCGCGAAGCGGCCGTCGCTCGACTCCTCCGCGACGGCGAAACTCGCCGTCATCGGCAATGCGAACCCGGCCGAAACCGCCGCCAAGAATTGCCGCCTGAACATGAGAGCCTCCGCGTGCTGGGTGGACCGTCAGCCGTCGCCGGATCGCCGGCGTTCAATGAAAATCACGGGTCCTATACAGGATTGTTCAAATTCCAGGAAGCCGAGTTCCGGGGCGGATGCTCGAAGAAGGCCGTTTCTTGTGATGCGGCGAGACCTCCAGTATGATCGTAAGATGTTCTCAAGTCTTATTTTTTTCGGCTTATCTCCGCACAAGGCGAGGTCAACACGTCCATGACGACACGACGGGGATTCACGCTGATCGAGCTTTTGGTGGTGATCGCGATCATCGCGGTGCTGATCGCGTTGCTCCTGCCCGCCGTGCAAGCGGCCCGCGAGGCGGCGCGGCGTACCCAGTGCGTCAACAACCTGAAGCAATTCGGGCTCGCTCTGAACAATTACGAAAGCTCTTGCGGCGTCTTCCCCTTCGGGCAGGGGGGGCATTACATGAAGACGACGCCGGGCGCCCCGCTCCACGCCCGCTGGTCGGCCCACAGCCAGGTCCTCAGTTTCACGGAGCAGTCGCCGCTGTGGAACGCGATCAACTTCAACCTCCCCCCGGAGACCCCGGACCCGGGAGCCCTGGGGATGGCGATGGGGATGAACATGCTCTCCGCGTATCAGAATTCAGACCGGGCGAACTCGACCGTCTTCAGCGTTTCCATCCAGAGCTTCCTGTGCCCATCCGACTCCGCGGGATCGCCGACCCCCGCATTCCCCGGCAACAACTATTACACGAATGGCGGCAACTGGCTGAGCGATGCCTGCGAGCAGTTCCCACCGGCGGTGGCCTCGGGCATGCCCCAGGGGCCGATGTACAACCGGAGCGCAGTCCGGTTTTCCGGCGTCCCCGACGGCCTGAGCAATACGGCCGTCGCGAGCGAGAAGCTACGCGGGGTTGGGTCCAATGACCCCGTCCGCGACCTGTTCTGGGTGAGGGAGACGACGTCCATCGACGCGATGTATCAGGGCTGCAAGGGGCTCAATCCGAGCGACGGGATGGCGATGGTCATCGCCAGCCGGATGGGGGGGGCCTGGTCGGTGGGCAACATGACCACCACCGTCTATAACCACGTCGGGCCGCCGGGAAGCACGTCTTGCTCGGGGATGGCCGGCATGATGATGCCGGGCGAGACGGCGATGGTGAACACGTCGTTCCAGCTCCCGCCGACGAGCAACCATCCCGGCGGGGTCAATACACTGTACGGCGACGGCTCCGTCCATTTCATCAAGCAGAACGTCGCCCTGAACGTCTGGAGGGCGCTCGGCACACGGAACGGCGGCGAGGTGCTCAGCTCATCCGACTACTGAGCCCAACCGGGCCGAGGCCGAGGTTGAGGCCGCACCGCCCGTTGTCCGGCGGTGCAGCCTCAGGCGTATCCTCCGGACGTGATAGAATAACAGAGGTAAAAAGAGGTCGATCACCTCATCGGCGACGAGGATGCCGCCGAGCACCGGGGCGGCCATCGGCCGGATCACTTCGCCGCCGACCCCTCCCGCCCAGAGCATCGGCGCGAGGCCGAGGATGAGCGTCGCCTCGGTGAGCAGCTTGGGCCGGAGGCGATGCACCGCCCCTTCGAGGACGGCCCGGCGGAGCCCCTCCTCGTCGACGGAATCGATTCCCCCTGCCCGTTCCAGGGCGTCCCGCAGGTAGACGAGCATGATGACTCCCGTGGACGTCGCCATCCCAAAGCAGGCGATATAACCGATCCAGACCGTCACCGAGAACTTGGCCCCGAAAATCCACTGGCAGACGATCCCCCCGGCGAGCGCCCCCGGCACGGCGAGCATCATCAGGCAGGCATCGGCGAGGTCGCGGTACGTCCAATAGAGGATGGCGAAGATCAGGATCAGCACGGCCGGTATGACGATCAACAGCGTCCGGCGCGCCCTCAACTCGTGCTCGAATTGTCCGGTCCACTCCAGGAAGCATCCGGGAGGGAGTTGCAGCCTCGCCCGCACGACCCGCTTCGCCTCCTCGACGAAGTCGGACACATCGCGGTCCCTCACATTGAGCCGGACATAGTTGCGCGGGAGGCCGCTCTCTCCCTTGATCGTGGCCGGCCCGTCGATCACCCGGACCTCGGCGACATCGCCGAGCGGGATCAGCCGGGGGGGGCCATCGTCGCCGGGGGGGAGGGAGCGGACGAGCAGGTTGCGCACCGACTCCTCATCCTCGCGAAACGCGCGGGCATAGCGGACCCGGATCGGGGTACGCTCGCGCCCCGCGACGACGGAGGTGGCCACCCTGCCGGCGAGGGCCGTCTCGACGACGGCGTTGATCTCCCCCACGCCGACCCCTCGCCTCGCGGCTCGCTCGCGATCGGCGCGAACCTCGATCACCCCCTTGCCGCGGATCGGATCCGCGAAGACGTCCGCCGCGCCCGGGATCTCCTTGACGATGGCGGCCACCCGGTTCGAGACGTCCGCGACCGCTTGCAGATCGTGACCGAGGACCCGGATGCCGACCGATGTATTGACCCCCGTGGCGAGCATGTCGACGCGATTCTGGATCGGCATCGTCCAGACATTCGTCCAGCCGGGCATCGGCACGGCCTGATCGAGCTCTCCCCCGAAGCCGACCATCTCCTCGCGGCTCTTCCGCCAAAGCATCAGGCCGCGGGAGAACGGCCCCGCAAGCTCCTCCTGCACGGCATCCAGCTCGGGGATGGGTTCCAGGCCCGCGGGCATGGTCGCGGTCCTCGACATGGCATGCCCGGCCCCGGCTGCGGCGTGGTGGGGCACCGATTCCGCGGACTCTCGCCTGCCCTTCACCCTGGCGACATACTCGGTCAATCGCGAGTCGGTTGCCTTCGCCCGCGCGAGGACCTCCTCGATCGCGATTCGATTGAACAAGCCGGGAGCGCGTTCCAGGAGCTGGGCGTCCACCACCCGGACATGGCCACGCCAGCGGCGAAGAGCCTCGGCGGACAGGCCGTCGAGTCGCCAGGCCGCCTCGTCGAAGCCCGGCGAGCGGAACAATTCTCGCCCTCGCTGGTAGGCGTATTCCCGCATCTGGACATCGAAGAGCTTCAATGCCGAAGCAGTCGCATCGGCCAGCCTGTCCGGATCGGGCGGACTGATCAGGTTGCGGCGAATCATCGCGTCGGCCACCGCCCGCACCTGTCGACGCGCGACTTCAGGCGCGAGGGCGCGGGCCGGCCAGAATTCGAGAGGGTGGAACTCGACCATGGTCTCGATCATGTCGAGCGGGGCCGGATCGGTCGGGGTCTCCGCCCGGCCGAGCTTGCCGACCACCATCGCGATCTCGGGGAATCGGCAGAGGACCATGTCCCGCGCCTTCAGGTCGTCCACGCCTTGCGAGATCGAAACCCGAGGGATCGAGATCGGCATGTCCATGACCATTCCCTCGTCGAGCGGGGCGAGGAACTCGCGGCCGACCGGCTCGATACCCTGCTGGGCCGCCAGCGCGATGACCGCGAGCGAGACGATCCCGAACGCCGTCCCGGGCCATGTGACGCAAGACAGGCCGACGACGATCAGAGAGCCCGCGAGTGCCGCGAGGAAGGGTAGCCGGCCCCCGACGACGGCCGAGGCGAGGATGAAGGTCGCCCCGAGCATCCAGAACAGCGGGGCGGGACGATCGAAGAGGTAGTCGAGGACGGGCCGATAGACCTCGATCACCCCTCGGATGATCCGGCTGTCGGTCTCGGGCCGCGCGCCCCCTCGCAGCAGCAAGGTGCAGAGCGCGGGCACGAATGTAATCGCCAGCACGCCCGAGGCCGCCATCGCCAGCGTCTTGGTCGCCGCCAACGGGCGGAACATCTTCCCCTCCATGCCCCCCAGCGCGAAAACCGGGAGGAACGAGAGGAGCATGATCAGGATCGCGAAACAGATCGGCCGCCCGACCTGGCGGCAGGCCATCTCCACCAGGGCTGAGGTGTCGCCTCGGCCCGGTCGCTCGCCTTGCCGGTGATGGAGCGTGTGGAGGACGTTCTCGGTCATGACGATGGCCGAATCGACGAGGACGCCGATCGAGATCGCCAGCCCGGCCAGCGACATGGCGTTCACCTCGATATCGGCCACTCCCAGCCGCCGCAGCCCTTCCAGCATCCCGAAGGATGCCAGCACCGAGAGCGGGAGCGTGAGCGAGATGATCAGCGCGGCCCGGGCATGCTTCAGCACCAGGATGATGCAGATCGTCGCGGAGATCATGGCCTCGATGATCGTGCCGGAGACGGTCTCGATCGCCCCCCGGATGAGGGGGGTTCGATCATACATGGGGATGATCCGCACGCCCGGCGGGAGACCGGATACCAGGTCTTTGATCTTCGCCTTGAGCCGCTCGGTCACGGCGAGGGGCGTCTCCCCGCGGACCATCAGGACAACCCCGCCGGCCACTTCCACGCCGTCCTTTTCGAGCGCGCCGCGACGCGGCTGGGGACCGAAGCCGGCGTGTGCCACCTCCCCGAGCAGGACGTTCCGCCCGTCGAGCGTCGGCACGATCACGCGTCGCAGGTCTTCGAGGGCGTCCTCTACCCGGAAGGATCCGTCCCGATTGCCGATCCAGTTGATCCCCCGGACGACGAACTCGGCGTTGGCCCGGTGGAGCACACCGCCGCTGCTCGACCCGTTGGAAGCCTCGACCGCGGCGAGGAGATCCGGCAAGGCGACCCGATGGGCTCGGAGGCGGATCGGGTCGGCTTCGACCTGGAGTTCGGCGACCATCCCCCCTACGCTGGCGACCTCGGCCACCCCCGGGACCGCCGTGAGCTGGGGCTTCACGTACCAATCCTGGATCGCCCTGAGCCGGGCCAGGTCCAGGCCCCCTCCTTCCACGGTATACCAGAAAATCTGCCCGGTCGCGGGGCCGTCCGGGCCGAGTTGAGGACGCACTCCGGACGGCAGATTCCCCCCCGCTTCCAGGCCGGAGAGCCGCTCGGCGAGTGATCGCCTCACGACGGCGACATCGGCCGAGTCGTCGAAGATGATCCAGAGGGTCGATGCGCCGAAGTCGCTGGAGGAGCGGACAGCCTTCACGCCGGCGATTCCATTCAGCTCCATCCGCAGCGGCGCGGAAACCTGATCCTCGATCTCGCTCGGCCCGTGGCCCGGCCACCCGGCATGGACGATGACCTGATTTTCCGACAGGTCCGGGATCGCGTCCACCGGGGCGATCCAGGCGGAATAACCTCCCCAGGCGGCCAGCGCGAGAGTCGCGATCGCAACCTTGACCCGGTTGCGAATCGACAGAGTGATGATCCGGTCAATCACCGATTCTTCTCCGCGGCCTGATCCTTCGGAGGGATCTTGGCGAGGTATTTCTCCAGATTGGACTCGATCGCGGGCGAACATCCCTCGCAGCAGACGAACACGGCGATTCCCTTGACCTCGACCCTCCCCGGCACTCCCATCGATCCCAGCGGCTTGCCCGTGACCGGGCAGGTCTTCTGCAAGAGCGCTCGAGAGCGATCGGCGAGCGAGAGCCCCTTAAGCCAGTCCGGCGTCGAATCTACCGCGGGATTCGATGCCGCATCGCGACTCGTCGAGGCCGCGTTCCCCGCGCCGAAGTAGCCGGCGGCGAGGCTCGGGTTCAGGCGAGTCTCGGCATCGAGGAGGAACGCCCCCTGGGTGACGATCCGATCATCGGGTTCGAGGCCGGCAAGGACCGGGAAGGAATCGCCGCATCGCGGGCCGAGCTTTACGATCTTCGCGTCGAACATCCCCTGCCCGGTGTCCGCGTATACCAGGGACTTGGCACCGTCGTCGATCACCGCCGACGACGGAACGCTCAGCACGGTGCCGGGGAGCCGATAAGAGATCACTCGGGGCACGAGGATCATCCCGCCGCAATCGTCGCACTTGGATCCCGCCCGATCCGCTGTCACAGAAGGATGCATCGGACACCACCACCGCACGCGTTGATTCTCACGGAGGGAGCGGGCCATCAATTCCAGCCGATCCTTGGGACAGGCGCCGGGAGATTCCCTGAGCACGTCCGGGTGATTCATGCAGTAGTAGAGGCGACGCGGCTCCCCGGCCGAGACCGGCGGGGGCGTGCTGGGCAAACTTCGGAACGGCTCCAACTTCTCGACGGGACATCGGATGCGTACCAGAACCGGATCACCGGGCCGGAGATGATCGGGGGGAGTTTCCAGCTCGATCGTGATCCTGGGAACTGAAGCCAGGTCGGCAACCATCCGAGGCACGTCTCGCACCTTGCCGTGGAGCGGATGGGAGTCCTCCTCTTGCGGGAGGATGACCTCGGCCGGTTGTCCCGGCTCGATCCACCTCAGCTCGTGCGCGAAGGCTTCCGCCTCGATTCGAAGAGCTGCCGGGGGCATGCCGACCAGGACGCCGGGGAGTTCGAAGGCGCGGGCCAGCGGCCTGTACTCGACGGGCGTGGTGGCGACCCCGCCAAGCCAGAGCCGATAGGGGGTGAGCTGCATCCTCGCCATGACCCCTTCGGGCAAGGGGGCCGCATCGCCCCGCTTGCGGAGGACCAGGCTCATGTTGCAAACCGGGCACTTGGATGGCCAGTCCGAGATCACGCCGGGGTCCATCGGGCAGAAATACTCGGAATCTGCGGAGATGCCCGACTCGGGGGCCGCCGTGCTTATCAGCCTTGCCGTGTAGGAGCGGAGCGTCTCCCAACCGCCGATGATCGCGAAGACCAGGACGAAGACGGCCAGGAACCTCAGCCTCGCGGCAACAATCCGCGAGCCCGCGAGGATGCCGCGGAGAAACGTCGCGAGGCGAGGAGATGCCGGCGTCCTGAGATGCACGTCGGGGGGTGATTCCATCGGGCTACTCATCGGTGTGCTTCCGGACCGGGAGCCTGCGATTGGGGGGCGACGCCTTCGGCCTCCTCGGGGCTCATCTTGTGTTCCCAGTGGAGGATCAATTCGTAGTCTTCCTGCCGGAAGACCCAGATGGGGTCCCTGCCGAGCACGACGTAGCGGGCCGAGAGGATCTCACGCGGAGAATCGAGGGTCAGCCGGACCGCGAAAGGCCGTGCCTCGGGCAGCGCGAACAGGGCGCCCACGATCTCGTAATCGACCAGGGGACGCTCCGCCTGGAGCGTGTCCACGACGCCGACCCCGGGATTTGATCCGATCAGCTTCCCTCCGGCGGGCCGCCCCGCCTTCCACGCATCGAGCGCTGATGCGAGCGATGACCTCGCAAGCTCGGTCGGCGGCGGACGCATGGTTTCCGACTCACCCCGACAGCCGAACGACAGGGAAGCCGACATCAGCATGCAAATCGTGCAGGGGTTGGCCCCTCGTTTCATCGCCTATCCCATCCGCATGCCCGGGCAATGTGTGCGGGGAAATTGTACAATCCCGACACCCATGGTAGATTAAAACTTGGGTCCAATCCAAGCCATAATGCGAGACACTCAGCCAGGGGAGGAGTTGCGCCATGCCGGC
>CALKTZ010000819.1 GCA_937997355.1 uncultured Planctomycetales bacterium
GGCGGTAGTCTCGCGAGCCGGCGAGCTTGAGCCGGTCGAAGGGAATCGTGCGATCGTCCTCGACCAGCAACAAACGATCGGAAATCGCGACCGGAAACGATTTGGCGTTACGATCGCCGGGCCAAAGCTCCAGGGCCTGTTCCAACTCCTGGCGCGAGGCGAATTCGATCAGGGTCGCGGTAGCATAGCAGGTCACCCGATCTCGGCGGCTGGCCCAGCTTTTCACGGCGTCGGCCACGCCGGTCGGGACCGGCCGGGAGCTGTGTCGCGCGAGCGTTTCCAGGATCTGGTCGGCCGTCATCCCGCCGTCGAGGCCGAGCACGACCGACTCGTTGGTGAGCTTCAGTTCGATCGCCGCGCCGACGTTGGACCATTGCGCGAATCGGCTCAGGCGGCCGATCAAGCGGGGCGTGAGCCCCTGGCGATAGGCGATCAGCTCGAAGTTCGGCTGGACGAACAGGAATTGTTCGAGCGCGGGGGGGGCCGCCGATGGCGGTCCCAGGGCGAGCACGTAACGGCCGAGCGGCGTAAGCTGGACGACCCGCTTTCGCTCGAATTTCTGTTCGCCGATCCGGACCAGCCCCATCCGGAACGCGGTATTGAGGAGGACCGCCTCCAGGATGCGGAGACCTCCGGCATTCGACGGAGGTTCGGGGGCTGCCTTGACCTTGCGACCGGAGGGGGAGCGCTTCGCGCGGGTCGCGGGCTCGGCGGGCTCCAGGAGTGAAAGTCGATCCCAGCCCGGACAGATCCGGCCAAGCTGCTCCGCCAGGTCTTCCAGCGAAATCCAATCCTCCTCGGCCAGCGAGCCGAGCCAGACCAGGATCGGCAACCGCGCATAAGGGATGGCAAGGGGGGGGAAGAGGAACTCCCCTTCCGGGAGTTCCATCTCCACTTCCTGCCAGGATCGAAGCCCCAGCCAGCTCGTGGCGATCATCTGATGCAGGTGGACGGAGTTGTCGACCCAGAAGTCGGGAGAGCTCGCCTGGATCCGATCGCCCGACGACTCGATCTCGACGAGCCCCACGCGGGTCGCCAGCGCCAGCCAGAGGGAGGCGATATCCGCGACCTCGATCGAGGAATCGTGGCTCGGGGCGTTCAGGACCGGATTCTCGTCGAGTCGTTCGCGGTCTCGCTTGTAGAGCGAACCTTGCTGGGTCTGGCGGAGGGGGCCGACCCCGACCATCTGCCAGAGTGCCGCCAGGCGAAGGATCGGTTCGAGCCCATCGGTCTCCCGGATCAGGCCGACCTCGGAGCCGGGAACTTTCGGCAGGTCGACGTTGAGCTGCGGCGTCCTGGCGCCTCGGATGACCGAGGGGTGGACCAACACGCCCGTGACGATCGGGTCGCACTGCGTCAGCGTCGCGCGGAGATCCTCGATCGGTTGCTGTTCGAACGGGACGTCCAGCGCCAGGAGCCCCCGCTCCAGCATGGCGAAGATGACGCCGTCGGGTTCAATCCCCAGGATTCCCACGGCATGCCGAAGCCCTGCCAGCGAGATGGCGGTCGTTTCGGCGAGGGCGAAGAGCGAGGGGATCGACGCGACCGCCTCGGGCAAGCCGGGGAGGGTGGCGGCGGAATCGCGCGCGCGGTCGAGGATGTCGCAGATCTCCTCGACGAGTACGCTGGCGCGGGTGGCGAGGTTTTCGGGGCTCGGGCCGATGGCCAGGCGGATCGATTGGAGCGTGGAGGTCTTGTAAAGCCCCAGCGCCGCGCGGAACGCGGCCCTGGGGTCCGAGATCCGCTCCACGGGGCGCGTGCCGGGAGCCGTTGGCGGCGCAGGGCGTTGCTTGGCACTTCCCGACCCGATTTGACTCACGCTCGCTCCCCGGCTCAACGGACCACCCGGGGCGTCTGGCCCGCCCGGCGCAGTTCCTCGATCGCCTGCTCCAGATCATCCGGCCTCACCAGCAGCACGCAGTCGGACAATCTCCCCAGGATGAAACGCGACAAGCTCTTGCGGGCCAGGATCTCCTCCGAGGAGAGCGGTTCCGAGGTGCGGATCAGGGTCACATTCTTGTGGAGCTTGACGGCGATTCTTCCGGATGCCCGGCTCATTCGGCCTCCCTCCGCTCGTCCGCCTCATCGCGGGCGATTGACGACTCTTGCCGGAACGATGCGTGATGTTCTTCTGGGGAAAGCGGTCTCAACCCTGGCTCATTCTCGATTCCCGACGGCGATCAACGATCAGTGTCCGCTACCGTTGGATGACTTGGAGGGGCTGGCCAGCTCCGATTCATCGAGGATCTCATAACTGTAACCCTGTTCCGTCAGGAAGAGCTGGCGGTGGTGCGAGAAGTCCATCTCTCGGGTATCTCGGGTGACGATCGTATAGAACGCCGTGGGGCGCTCTCCTTCCTTGGGGCGGAGGATGCGCCCCAGACGCTGGGCCTCTTCCTGCCGGCTGCCGAAGGTCCCGGAGACCTGGATCATGACATTCGCATCGGGGAGGTCGATCGCGAAGTTCCCGACTTTCGACAGGACCAGCTTCCGGATCGCGCCCGAGCGGAATTTCCCGTAGAGCTCCTCGCGCTCGCTGTTCGGAGTCTGGCCGGTGATGAGGGGGATGTCGAATCGTTCCGAGATCCGCCGGAGTTGTTTCAGGTACTGGCCGATGATCAGGACCCGGTCCTCGGGATCATCGTGTCGATCGAGCAGGATCTCGACCAGGTTGTCCTTGAGCGGATTCTCGCTGGAGAGGCGGAACTTGTCGCGCCACTCGGCGATGGCGTATTCCATCCGCATCGCGCCGGGCATGGAGAGCCGCACTTCGTGGCACTGGGCCTCGGCGATCCAGCCCTTCGATTCGAGCACCCGCCAGGGGACGTCGAATTTCTTGGGGCCGATCAGGCTGAAGACGTCTTCCTCGCGATTGTCCTCGCGGACGAGGGTCGCGGTGAGTCCGAGCCGCCGCCTGGCCTGGATCTCGGCCGTGATCCGGAAGACCGGGGCGGGGAGCAGGTGGACCTCGTCATAGATGATCAGCACCCAGTCTCGCTGGTTGAACAGGCCGAAGTGGGGGAATTCGCCATCCTTGACCGGCCGGTAGGTGACGATCTGGTAGGTGGCCAGCGTCACCGGGGCGATCGCCTTGGAATCGCCGGTGTAGGTGGCGATCTGGGACGGATCGAGGTCGGTCTTGTCGAGGATCTCGCGTTTCCATTGTTCGACGGCGGTCGTGCTGGTCGTGAGGACGAGCGTCTCGGTCTTGAGCGCCGCCAGGGCGGTCAGCCCGACGATCGTCTTGCCGGCGCCGCAGGGGAGCACGATCACCCCCGAGCCCCCTCGGACATCGCCGCCGGCATGGAACGCGTCGACCGCGCCTCGCTGGTAGTCTCGGACGTGGAACGGCCGGCCCGACAGGGCCGTGGAGCGGACATCCACCTGGAGCGCCGCCCCCTGGGTATATCCCGCGATGTCCTCGGCCGGATAGCCGACCGTGATCAGCGCCTGCTTGAGGACCCCCCGGTTGCCGTCGTCGATGGCGAAGCTGGTGTCGTCGATCCGTTCGCCGAGATATTCCTTCACCACCCGCTGCCGGGCGAGTTCTTCGAGCAGGGCGCGATCCTGCGTGATGAGGCGAAGCTGGCCATCGACCCGTTCGAGCCGAACCCGGCCGTAGCGGCTGACCAGGTCCCGCAGGTCGGCCGGGAGGTTGGGCGGGATCGGGAATTTCGAATAGGTTTCGAGCGACTCCACCATCTCGTCGGCCGACATGCCGGCGGCGGCGGCATTCCAGAGGGAGAGGGGGGTCAGCCGGTAGGTGTGGATGTGCTCGGGGCTCTTCTCCAGCTCGGCGAAGGGGGCGATCGCGTCGCGGGCCTCGGCATGCAGTGGGTTGTCGACTTCCAGCAGGATCGTGCGATCACCCTGCACGATCAACGGATTCGCGGGATTATATTGCATGGGCTCCATGCCAAATCGAATCGATCGAGGCGGAAAGTCTCGCTGGCTCGGCAATTGGTCCCCCATCGAGGCGGGGCGATCTCACATGCTAGACGCCACGGTATATTCTCGCAAGATCGGCTCGCATGAAGTGGGTGCGCCTCTCGATTTTGGCATCGGGACTCGCCTCTGCCTCGGCCCGTTGCCGGGATCGCCGGCCCGGGTTCGGGGGACCGCAAATATTCAGGCCCTGGGCGAATCGGCGGCTTCGCGGCCGCGCCGTTGCGGAATTCATCCGAGGTTCGTCGTCGGCCGGATCGCGTCGAGCGTCAATCGTCGTCCGTCGCGCCCTTGAGGTCCGCCTCGGCGAGCCCGAGATGGCGGGCGATGGCCTTGAGCTGATCGTGGACCTCGAACATCCCGCCGGGCCGCTGGCCGGGATCGGTCCGCAGGCAGTTCATCATCAATTCGTTCAGGGTTCCCGGGATGCTGGGGTTGAGCTTGCTGGGGATGAGGACCTTACGATCCGCGTCCGCCTTGGGAATCCCTTGCTGGACGTAGTGCCCGGTGAACATGCGATACATCGTCGCCCCGAAGTTGTAGATGTCGGTCTTCTCGTCGACGATCTTGTCGGCGGCCTGCTCGGGGGCGATGTACTGAGGAGTCCCCTGGATTCGTTGCTTGTCCTCGCCGCGAATCCAGGCGGTGCCGAAGTCGATCAATTTGACCTCGCCATCCTTCGAAAGCATGATGTTTGTCGGCTTCAGGTCGCCGTGATAGACCCCCCGGCGGTGCATGTGTCGGAGCGCCGAGGCGACCTGGCAGAAGACGAGCACGAGCTGGCCGATCTCGGGAGATTCCAGCTCGTCGAGGGTCTTCCCGTCGATGTATTCCATCAGGAGCTCGACCCCGGTCACCTTGAACCAGGATCGCTTCTTCCGCAGGTCGTAGATCTTGGCGATGTTGGGATGGTTCAGCTTCTGGGATGCCTTGAATTCGGTTTCCGCCTGCTTGACGTAGATGTCGTCGTCGGAATTCTGTCGCCGCACGACCTTCAGCGCGTAACGCCTCCCCTTGGCCGTCTGGTCGCTGATGTGCAGGATCGTGCTCCCCGCGCCGGTGCCGAGCGTGTTCACGATGCGATACTTCATACCGGCGAACGTGGGCTGAGTTGCGACGTCGGACATGCTGAAAACCTCTAGGGGCGGAAATCGGCCGATCCACGGCCCCCGAACGTTCATGCGCCGGGTCCGTGAATCGGCTTCCGTGTTCTTTCTTAAATCCAGTATTGCGTCGAATTCAGAAGTGATGAAGCAGGCAGGGAAGTCGGAGTCGAAAAATCCTCGCGGGCCGTCTCGGACTGCGGATCGGAGGAATTACCGAATTTCCATCAGCTCGACCTCGAAGATCAGGGTCGAGTTGGCCGGGATCTTGGACTGCGAACGCGAGCCATAACCGGCCTTCGGGGGGATGGTCAGCCGTCGCTTCTCGCCCACCTTCATGCCCGGGATGGCCTCGTTCCATCCCTTGATGACTTCGCCCCCCTTGCCGACCTTGAAGTTCCCCGGGTTCTTGTTCCTGGTGGAGTCGAAGATGTTCCCGTTTTCGAGCTTCCCTTCGTAATTGATGACGGCCCGCTGCCCCGACTGGATCTCGGGGCCGGTCCCTTCCTGGAGGGTCTCGTAGACGACTCCCGACTTGGTGGTCTTCTTCTCGCCGATCTTGGTGGGAAGTGCGGGGACCAGGTCCTTGTCGTCGACGGAGTCGGACTTGTCCGTCGGTCGAGATTCGCCCTGCGCCTGGGCCTCGTCCCCGGGGATGGGCTTCTTCGGCATGACGGCCCCCGGCGGCGTAACTTCCACGATGTCGTCCGGCGCCTCGCACCCAACCATCGCCAACATCAAAACCAGGAGACCTGCGAAATTGGATCGCGGGAACCGCATCGAACGACCCCTTGCTACACGCACAACGGATATCGGTGAAATTTTGAAAGTATCGAATTCGATGATCCGGAGCCGGTCATCGTCCGAGATCGAAACGCTCTTGGATCCGAAAATCTCAGCGTAATGATTATGGCATCGATGACCGCCCATCGGCCAGATGGAACCGCAGGTCTTTCCGGGCGTTCTGCTCGGTACAAAAGTCCACGAGGCGGCCGGACGGCCTCGGCTCACCGACGATCACGCCCGGTCCGGCGATCGAGATCGGCGACACCGCGATCGACCCGCCGAAGCAGACCGAGATATCCGCCCCTTCCACGCGGGGGCGATTCTGATAGTTGCCTGAGTAGAGCGCCCTGTCGCCGTCGATTCTGTAATTCAAGGGATGGGGGGAGGGATCGACCGGGCAATCGACGATCGGCGGGATGGCCTCCGGTCGCTCCAGGTGGGGCAGGTTTACATTCCAGAAAGTCCCCGGCTGCCAGGGGCGGTCGAGGATCAGCCGCAAAGCCGGGAGGACGAGCTTGATGGCGATCGACCAGTCGATCGTTCGCCCCCGGGCGATGTAGTGCGAGAGGGCGATGCCGGCGACCCCGAACGTGGCCCCCTCGCGGACGGCGGCGACCGTGCCGGAATGGAAGGTGTCGGTCCCGAGGTTCCCCCCCGCGTTGATCCCCGACAGGATCAGGCGAACATCCGGCGCCAGGTGGTGGATCGCGAGCCGGGCGCAGTCGGCGGGAGTCCCCGCGATCGCGGTGTGGCGTTCATCCAGGTGGGTGATCTCGATCGGCTCGTGCGTCGTCACGCGGTGCCCGCAGCCCGAGCAGGCCCCGGCCGGCGCGATGACGCGGTAGGGGCCGAGGCCCAGGGCGAGCACGGCCTCTTCGAGCGCGAGGATGCCCGGCGCTCCGATCCCATCATCGTTCGTCAGGACGACGGTCGTTCTCGATTCGCTCAACCTGATCCTCGCGGCCTGGTTTGCCCGGACATGGGGATGATCGCGATTTCGGACCATGATTTTGGGGTGTCGGCCGGCGGCTTGTCAAAGCCCGTTCGGCGAGGATCGCCCCGGCGGACCTGGGAGCGGGACCATCGGTTGATGGAGTGGCCAAGAGGTTACCGAGTTGCTAGTTTATTCTAGCGATCGCCCGAGGCCGGTACGTGTTTAGTGGGGGCGACGTCGTAAGCCGGAGCGAAAAATAGGGACTGGCTCGAAGCGAAGCGCCGTGCCTGTCCCATTTTTTCGCGAGTCTGGGCATACGCGAAGAATGGGAGACCTTCGGTCGGGCGTTTCGGCGGGGTCATCCGGTGACACGCGCCGAACAGATTCTCCCCCCCGCTCAACACGTACCGAGACCGATTGGCGCGAAACCGTTCCCCGGACCTTCTGATCGTGAGACGCTTGAATGACTGAATTCTATTCGTTGCAGGGGCAGGTTGCACTGGTCACGGGAGCCGGGCAGGGGATCGGCCAGGGGGTCGCCCAGAGGCTCCACGCCGCTGGGGCGAAGGTGGCCATTTTCGACCTCGATCCCGCGAGGGCCCAGCAGGCCGCGGCCGAGCTCGGCGGCATCGGATTGAGCGGCGACGTCCGATCCGAATCCGATGTCGAAAGCGCCGTGAAGCGCACCGCGGCCGAGCTCGGTCCCGTGACGATCCTCGTCAACAATGCGGGGATCACCGGCCGGACCGACGTGAGCTGGAACCTGACCCTCGACGAGATGCGATCGGTCCTCGATATCAACGTGATCGGACCGTTCCTCTTCTGCAAGGCGGTCGTTCCGCAGATGCTCGCGCAAGGTTACGGCCGGATCTTGAACGTGGCATCGATCGCGGGGAAGGAAGGGAATCCCACCCTCTTGCCCTACTCCGCCTCCAAGGCGGCGGTGATCGCGATGACGAAGTCGCTGGCGAAGGAACTCGCCGGAAAAGGGGACATCACCGTCAACTCGATCGCCCCGGCCGTCATCCGAACCGCGATCCTCGACGGCATGGCCCCGTCGACGGTGGAATACATGATCTCCAAGATCCCGATGGGCCGCGTCGGCAAGATCGAGGAGGTCGCGGCGCTCATCCACTATCTCGTGAGCCGCGAGGCCAGCTTCACGACCGGCCAGTGCTACGACATCAGCGGCGGCCGGGCCACCTATTGATCGGCCGCCGACCAACCGACGGGAACCCTATCCATCCTGGCGAATGGCATGAACTCAAAGCCTTCCGCGCCGTCGAATCGGGCTGCCGCCGGGCCAGCACGCGCACCGAGGCCGGCGGAGAAATTCGAGCCGCCGCTTTCGGCGATCGGCCCGCTCTTCCGCGCCCGGCTCCAGCGGCTCCACCTCTGTCGGGTGCTGTACACGCTCGACATCAACCCCAGGCCCACGAACCGAGTGCTCGGCGGCTATTACAAGTCGCGGCGGTTGGTGCGTGTTTATGCCAACTGCTCTGAGAAAGGAAGGCGTCCGTTCGAGGAGTTGTTCGACACCTTCCTGCACGAGATCGCGCACCATCTCGAATACACCGAGCCGCGAGCCTTCAACGGGAAGGCTTGCGGACGGGTTCCCGGCCGGATGCACAGCCGCCTCTTCTGGCGGATCTTGAGCGATCTCAAGCAGCGCTGGGCGCGAGTCAACGCGAAATGAGATTGGCGATTGGCCCCGAGCACGCTCGGCGATCTTCGTCCGTTTCTGGGGAAGATCGCCGAATCGCGGGAAGTTGATGACGCTCGCCGCGAAGCAAGCGGATCAACGGCGGATGGTGGTGCTCACTTCGCCGGGATGCCGAGTTCCTTGAGCTTGGCGGCGATGTCCTTGCCGGCCGTCTCGGTGTGCTTCTGCACGTCCTTGTCGATCGCCTTGATCAGGCCGTCCTGGCCGATATAGAAGGTCCAGCGCTTGGGCCGGGGCTGCCCTTCATGGACGACGCCGTAGGCCTTGGCGACCGTCTCATCCGGATCGCTCAGGATCGGATAATCCAGCTCCAGGGATTTCGCGAAATCCTTGTTCATCTCGGGCTTGTCGGTGCTGGCGGTGAAATAGGCCACGTTGTATTCGCGGATCGCTTTACCCTGCTCGCGCATGGCCTTGCACTCCTTGGTGCAACCGCCGGTGAACGCCTTGGGGAACCAGGCCACCACGACGGCCGACTTCCCCTTGAACTGGTCGAGCGAGTAGGTCTTGCCGTCGGACCCCGGGAGCGAGAAGGGGGGGGCCGGATCGCCGACCTTCAATTCGGCACGCGCGGCCGGAGACGCCACGACCAGGACCAGCGCGGACGCGGCGGCGAACAGGCTCTTTCGACCGGAAAGGAATCGCATCTCGGAAAACTCCTCAACGACTGGAAGGCGCGCGGGCGACGCAACCCGCGATCGACAACGAGTCGAAGGTAACACCGCGCCGGGGCGGTTGCAACTTGGCGGATGGGCAGCCTGGTTCTCGGCCGATCCTCTATTCCGATTCCCACGAGATGCTTTCCAGTCGTTCGATCCATCGGTGGTAGTTCGGGCACGCCTGCCGAATCTTCGACATCCCGATGTATTCCGCAATGTCCGGTCCCGCCGTCGATTTTCGCCCTTTGAACTGCGGAAAAATGGCGATGATCCGTTTAGAGGGAGCTGTTTCCTTGCCGTCGTTGATGTGTTCGATGCTTGGCACGGAATCAACAATCGCCTTCAGTTGTTCAATTTTATCTCTGCAATTCTCGAACGAAATCTCAAACGCATCCGGATCGGCGAACAGCATCGTCTCATATTCGTGGAGCTGGAGATAGGCGATGAAGTGGCGATGGCTTATGTCTTGCTCGAACGCTTGCTGCAACTCCTGGACATGAGGTGTGGGGTTGTGAGAATTTCGCGTGTGCTCGGCCGCGCCGGGGAAATCGACGGGTAGGGCGTAGAGGTCGAAGAGGGTCGTGAAATAGACGTTCTTCCCCTGCCGTTGCTTGATTGTGTTTAGTATA
>CALKTZ010000820.1 GCA_937997355.1 uncultured Planctomycetales bacterium
AACAAGGAGCTCCTGAGTACGGCGGGGCAGAAGCGGATCGGGATCCCGAGCGACGTCGGCCCCTGTGCCCAATTCTGCCTGCAGAGCCTTTCCGGGCTATCCGGCGAGGAATTCGACCGCTGCTATTCCAAGGCGCAGCTCGTCGCCCACATGGATACGGTCGCGGCCTTCAAGGCAGAGTCGGAGAGGGGCAGAGATCCCGAGTTGAAGGCATTCGCCGCCAAGGCCCTGCCGAAGCTGGAAGAGCATCTCAGGATGATCAAAACCATCGTTGAGCGGTGCGAGAAGGGATCGAAGGACGCACGCTGATCGCTCCGGGCACGCGATACCGAATCTGACAAACCGGGCTTTCGAGGAATGGAGGAATGATGGGACTCTTCTCCGGATTGACACTGAATACTCTGGACGATCTGTTCATCGCCCAGATCGAGGACCTTTACGACGCCGAGATCCAGATCACCGCCGCACTTCCCAAGATGGTCGACGCGGCGTCGAACCCCGAACTCAAGCAAGCAATCCAGAAGCATCTCGGGGAAACCGAGGGGCATGTCGCGCGCCTGGAGCGGGTCTTCGGCGCCCTGGGCAAACAATCGGCCCGCCATACCTGCCAGGCGATGAAAGGGCTCATCGCGGAGGGGAAGGAAGTGCTCGACTCCGACGGCGACGCGGACGTGAAGGATGCGGCATTGATCGCGGCGGCGCAGCGTGTCGAGCATTACGAGATCGCCGGATACGGGACGGCGCGGACGCTCGCGATGCAGCTCGGGCGGGAGGAAATCGCCCGGCTGCTGGACTCGACCCTCCAGGAAGAGGGGGCGGCCGATAAGACGCTCACTCAGATCGCCGAATCCTCGGTGAATGCACGGGCGGCATCGTGAAGGATGTCGACGGCCCTCCGGGGTTTCGTTCGGTCAAGATCGACGAGACGCAGGTCGTGTCGTTCACGGCCCGCGCGATCGGTCAACTTGCGGCCTGGATCGATCGGGTCGCAAGCTCGCGGCATGCGGACGGGGCATCCGATGTGATGCCGGGTCATCGTGTCGCTCGATGTCCGTGGAGTAAGGATTTACACAATTCGGGTACGACCCCGTTCATGAATAAGGAGCTCAGCGATGGCACAGCGACGAGGGTTTGCGGCGATGGACAGGGAGGAGCAGCGCCAGATCGCCAGCATGGGAGGGCGCGCCGCTCATGAGAGCGGCAATGCCCACGAGTGGGATTCGGAGGAAGCCGCGGAGGCCGGGCGCAAGGGAGGCCGGGCCGCCCATCACCACCGGAACGCGGCCTTCTATCACGAGTCGGCCGCCCATCATCATCGCCAGGCGGCCCGGCACCACGATGCCGGCGACTACGAGGAGGGCGAGCGCCACGGCCGCCTGGCCCACGGCCACAGCACGACGGCCCACGGCCACAGCAACAAGAGCCGGCGCGGCTTCGCCGCGATGGACGAGGACGAGCAGCGCCAGATCGCCAGCATGGGCGGGCGAGCCTCGCACGGCGGCAGGGGCCGATCGGAAGATGATCGCGGCGGGGACGGGGGTTATTCCCGATCCGGCAGCAATGGGAGCGGCCGTCAACGCAATTCGCTCGGACAGTTCGAGTCGAGCGACCAGGACGATGATTACGACGACAACGACGAAGGTGAAGGAGATTACGAGGAAAGTTCATCGTCCCGTCGCGGCGGCCGTTCCTCGAATGGGAGCCGAGGGGGGAATCAATCCCGCGACTCGTCCGGCCAATTCACATCGAATCAGGGAGACGAGGATCAGGATGAAGATCGTGGGGGTGAGTCATCGGGCCCGGGCCGAGGGGGCCGTCGGACCCGCGGCGGCTCCTCGGCGCAACACGCCTCCGCCGGGCGGCAGAGTCATAAGAATAGCTGAACCGGCGGATCAACCCATCTGACGGCGAACGCGAGATGTCCCGACCCCGCGATTTCCGATCGAGGGGTCGGGCATTCGCGCGCAATTCGCGGGCGGACGTCTTCCCATCGGGTCAAGCGTCCTGCAGCCAGCCCCGCTGGAGTGCATACTGGACGAGGTCGGCGCGACTCCGTAGGCCCAGCTTTTCGAGCGCGTTCGCCTTGTGGACTTCGATCGTCTTGATACTCAGGTCGAGGCGATCGGCGATCTCGCGATTGATGTGGCCGCGCGCGAGCAGTTTGACCACGTCGGCCTCCCGATGACTCAGTTCATTCTCGCCACGTCGATTGGCATTCGACTGGCCCACGAGCTCGCCCACGATTTGACCGACCAGCTTGGGGTCGACATAGACGCCCCCCGCGGCAACTTCCCGGATCGCTCGCACCAGGTCCTCGGCCGCCGTCCGTTTCAGCACATAGCCAGAAGCCCCCGCCTCCAGGAGTTGGCGCAGATACCCTTCCCCTTCATGGACGGTGAGCGCGAGCACGCGAACCCGCGGGTATTCGGCGTGGATTCGCGCCGTGGCCCTGGCTCCCCCCATCTCGGGCATCGTGACGTCCAGGACGGCCACGTCGGGCTGATGTTGCTCGGCGAGCCGAAGAGCGGAGAGGCCGTCCGCGGCCTCGCCGACAAGCTCCATATCCTCCTGCGCCTCGATCAGGGCGATGAGCCCCGCGCGGACGATCGGATGATCATCGGCCAGAATGATTCGGATCTTCGCCATGATCCCGACTCCGAGCTTGAAGGATGAGGGGGATGCGGATGCGGACCGTCGTCCCCACACCCCGGCTCGATTCGACCTGGAAATCCCCGCCGATGAGTGCGCTACGCTCCTCCATCCCGAGGAGCCCGAGCTGAGTCGGCTTGATGCCGCCTTCGATCTCGAAACCCTTCCCGTCGTCCTCGATGAGGGCGATCAGGTGGCTGCCATGCTGCTCGACGATCACGCTCGCTCGGCGCGCGACCGCATGCTTGGCGATATTGTTGAGCGATTCTTGCACGAGGCGATAGAGGGTGGATTCGATCTCGGGCGAGAGGCGAATATTTCCCTGGAGGCTGAAGTGATAATCAACCGGAGTGCCCGCCTGATCCGACCATCGCTGGATGAGGCCGGCGAGGGCCGGCTGGAGTCCCACATCGTCGAGGACGGTGGGACGCAAGTCGACGGCCAGGTCATGCGTCGCGCGGCCGATCCGGTCGGCGGCCTCTCGCAGATCGCGGAGGCTGAGATGCCCGGGGGAATCCGCCGGCAGGAATCTCTCCAGGGCCTTGAGCCCCAGCATCAGGCCGGTCAATTCCTGCCCCAGTTGATCGTGGAGTTCTCGGGAGATACGGCGGCGTTCGCCCTCCTCCGCCGCAACCAGGCGGCGGAGGAGATCCTGCCGCGCGGTCTCCATCGCCTTGCGTTCGCTGATATCGCGGATCAGCCAGCGGATGCCGAATCGTCCCGGCTCCAGACCTGCGGAATTTGCCCTCGCGACCACGTCCCTCAACTCCCCACGGCAGGCGAGGCGGGTCTCGAACTCATCCTTGCCCGCCGCCTGCCCTAAGCGCATCAGGCATTCGTAGAAACGACCGCGTCGCCCCTCCCCGACCAGCAAGCCCAGCGGCTTGCCGATCAGGAACGCCTTGGGATACCTCAGCAATGCCGATGCCGCATGGTTCGCCTCCAAGATGAGTCCCTGGCCGTCGGTCACGAGCTGGCAGTCGATCGCGAAATCGAAGAGTTCCTGATAGAGCAGCCGGTAGGTTTCCGGAGAAACCCGCGTGTGGACAGCATCGGATTCGGATTGCGGCCGTGGCGGGATGGCCTCGCATCCCTCGGCGCCGTCATCCTCCTCGCTGCGCATGTCCTCCTCCCGCGATATTCCCGATGCAACCCCGCCTCACCGCCAACGAGAAAGGGAAGATCAAATCGACTGGAACGTGGGGCTGGGACCCTTCAGGAGATATTCCTGGATCAATTCACCGTGCCGATCAGCCAGAGCGGCCTGCTCTTCGAACCTCTCGGCAGTCCCGGCATCCCCCCCCGCCCGCTCCTTGAAGGCCAATTGTCGCGAAAGCACCGCCCGCTCGCGGAAGGTACGCACCGCCGTCCAGAGGGCTGCCTCCAGGGCTTCGCCCTGCTCGGAGAGGAGGACTTCGGCGTTGTAGGCATGCCCGACATGGCAGCGAAATCGGAGCAAATCCGGCTCATCCCCCTGCCACAACGATCCTCCGCATTCCGGGCAGGTGAAGACCGAGACGTGACCCCGGTTCTCATTCTGAGATTGTTTTTCCATATCCCGATCGACAAGATCCGGCATCCTTTCGATGGGGTCCATTGCACGATCTCCCTGATACGGACCGGCGCGCTCCAGGACAAGATTGACGAGCAAGGGGCCCAGCTCGGCCACGCTCACGACGTAGTCGGCACCGGCGATTTTGAACGCATTCTGCGGCATCGCGGCGAGGGCGGCGTCGCGGGGATCCTGGACGATGGCGAGGCCGCCGGCGTTGCGGATCGCGAGCAGGCCGGCGGTGCCGTCGGAGAGCGCCCCGGTGAGGATGACCCCGATCGCGCGGTCGCCGTAATAACGGGCTGTCGACCGGAAGAGGGGATCGACGGCCGGCCGATGATGATTCTCCCGCGCCCCGCGCGAGAGGCGCATCTTCCCCCCCGGCCCGAGGAGGAGGTGGTAGCCCGGCGGGGCGACGTAGATATGACCGGGGTAGAACGATTCGCCGTCGATCGCATGGCTGGCCAGCAGCGGCCCGGCCCGGCTCAGGATTTCCGGCAGGATGCTCCTCCCCTCGGCGGGGAAGTGGCAGACGATGAAGAGGCTGGCCGGGAAGCCGGAGGGGAGTTCCCTCACGAGCAGGGAGAGTGCCTCGACTCCGCCCGTGGATGTCCCGACCACGATGATGTCTCGATTGGGCATGGCCTGACTCCTCTCTTCGTCGATCGCAATCGTAGACATGCAAGCCGCGGACCGTTCGCCGTCGGGTGTCCTTTTATGAGCCGGGGTCCGACGGCAGGGGGGGCTGCGCCGCGTCTTTCTCGCGCCGGATGGAGTCGATATCCACCAGCACGATCGACGCGCCATCAATCTTGCTGTCGAGCGTGACGTAGGGGCGGATCCGGAGGGAATACCACCGCCCCGATTCGTCGCGGACTTCCCCTTCATAAGGGACTAGCGAATCGATCGTGCCGGTGATGAGCCCGGCCAGATTCTTGACTTCGAGATTCGATTTGATGTCGCTGATCGGGCGGCCCACATCCGAGGGGATCAGGTTGAATGCCTTCTCGGCCATCGGCGTGAATCGTCGCACGCGGAGGTCCCTGCTGACCATCACGATCGGGATGTTGACGCCGCTGAGCAGGTTCACCAGGTCGTTATTCACCCTCGCCAATTCGGCATTGCGATGCCTGAGCTCGTCGTTCACGGTGGCCAGTTCCTCGTTGGCCGACTGCGCCTCCTCCTTGGCGGTCTGCAATTCCTCGTTGGTCGATTGGAGCTCTTCATTGGCCGAGAGGATTTCCTCATTGGCCGATTTCAATTCCTCATTCGTGCTCTCCTGCTCCTCGATGACCGACTGGAGATACTCGCGGAGTGCAGCGATCTCCTGCTGGAGCTGCACGACCTGGATGCCGGCCGTCTCCGGGCGGACCTCGGTCGAGGGGCGGGCTTGCGGGCGGTCGGGGGAAGGCATGTCCTGGAACAGGATCAGGAAGAAGCGGATCCCCGACGGCGGCACCTTGAATGGGATGACATCGACCCGGACAAGCCTGAAATCCGTGCCGTCGGCCACGCGAAGCCCCTCGCGGACGGTCGCCACATTCTCGGTCTTCGCCTGATTGGTCGCCGAGCGGACCTCGGCGAGCAATCCCTCGCGGAGCATGCGAAACAGGTCGAGGCTCGCCATCCCCGGCGCCGGTTCGAGATAGGGGGCGGTGCGTCCCCGGAATTGCAGGACGGTCATCGTCTCGTCGGCCACCACGCCGACGGGGGCGTAGCGGGCCAGGAGGACGCGGTCGGCCTCCCGCTGCACATCGAGGGCATTCCAGAGCGGCGCCGATTCGTCCCTCCCCAGGGCATTGATCGGATGCCCGGCCGAGATCGCCCCCCCGAAATCGATCGGCGCGCCCGCGAAGGCCGGAGATCGGGCGAAGATCCGGTTCCGCGCATCCACCACTTCGAACAGGTCGCCGGAGCTGCCGACATTCTCGGAGGAGCCCAGGAACAGGAAGCCATTCGGATTGAGGGCGTAGTGCAGGAGCGGGATGACGCGTCGTTGCAGGGCCGCATCCATGTAAATGAGCACGTTCCGGCAACTGATCAGGTCGAGGCGGCTGAACGGGGGGTCGTTCGTCATGTTGTGGCGGGAGAAGATGCACATCTCGCGGACGGCCTTGCTGATCTGGTAATGACCGTCATGCCGGACGAAGAATCGCCGAAGCCGGGTCGGCGACACGTCGATCTCGATGTTATCCAGATAGACCCCGGCGCGCGCCTTCTCGAGCGCCGCTTCGTTCAGGTCGGTCGCCAGGATCTTGATCGAGACGTTCTCGGTACGCCCGTCGAGGTATTCGAGCAGGCACATGGCCAGGGAATAGACCTCCTCGCCGGTCGAGCAGCCGGCCACCCAGATCCGCACGACGGAGCCGGCGGCCCGGCCGTTGACGATCGCGGGGAAGACCTTCTCCTTGAGCGAATCGAAGGCCTCGGGGTCGCGGAAGAATTGCGTGACCCGGATCAGGAAATCCTGGTAGAGATTCTGGAGCTCGGCGTCGTCGCCGCGCAGCAGCGTCAGGTATTCGCGGGGGTCGTGGAGGTTGCGGAGCGCCATCCGACGCATGATGCGACGGCGGATGGTCGTCTGCTTGTAATGCGTGAAATCGACGGCCGTGCGCATCCGGAGCAGGCCGAGGATCTCGGCGACGGGATCTCCCTCGGGGGCGACCTCTTCGTCGGTCTCCGGCTCGGTTTGATTCGTATAAGGGTGGATGGCGATCCTCGCGAGTTCGCGGGCAATCTCGCGAGGCCGCAGGATGTGATCGACGTTCCCGTCGAGTGCCGCGGCCCGCGGCATGCTCGGGTATCGGGAGGAAGCCTCATCCTGGGCGAAGGTCACCCCCCCCAACCGCCTTGATCGCCTGGAGGGCGATCACGCCGTCCGTGCCGTTCCCCGAGAGGATGACGCCGACCGACCTGCTTTTCTGGATCGTCGCGAGCGACCGGAACAGGTGGTCGATCGGCATGTGCGGGACCGGCCGAGGCGGACGCAGGGTGAGCTTGAGATGACCGTCGGTCATCGTCATATTCGTCCCGGGAGGAATCACGTACACCGAATTGATCTCGACCGCCATCCCCTGGGTGACTTCGTGGACCGGCATGCGGCAGGCGCGGGAAAGGATCGGCGCGAGGAGGCTCTTCTGCTCCGGATCGAGGTGGCTCACCAGCAGGATCGCCAGCCCCGGCTCCGCGGGCAGGCCTTCGAGCAACTCGGTGCAGGCCTCGAGGCCCCCGGCGGAAGCCCCGACCCCGACGACCGGAAAGGGGAGGCCGTCGGGGTCGCCGGATGAAGCGTTATCGGGAATTGATTCGGGCATGGGATGACCTGAGGAAACGTTAATATTGAGACGACACCGCAATTACGCGGCCCCAGATTGCCTGCCGAGAGTAAGTCGGTAACTTGCGTTACGGGCCCATCTTCAACTCGTCATCGACGCCCATTGTACTCTATTTCCGGATCGAATAACTTCGGCTCAGCTTGGGTCGATGAACGTCCGGCATCCCGGGCTTCTTCGCGAATTTCAATACAATCAATTATTAATAAAACTATGATTAATACTGCCGCGTATTGGCAAACTGGGCGCGATTTGCAGATCCCCGATATAACCACTGCGCACATGGTGCTCTGGGCGTTCAAGACCTCGGCTTATGGTACAACCGAGATGAATGTGAAGCGATGCCCGAGAATAAGAGGTTAGTCTCAGCCCAGTTCGATCCATGATGCGATCAACGTCGAAAGGCGACCGCAAGCGGGGCATGCCGTGGCCCTTTCGAGGTCTGACTGACGACTTGCTCTCTCCTCCCGAACTCATCTCATCCAAGCTGGAGCTGGTGCGGCCCGGCCTGTCCTGGTGGTACAGGCGGTTCGCCCCTGCCGACCGCGAGTTGTCACAGTTATTAGAGGCGGAAGCCCGGAACTCCGGGCGAGGCCTGTGGACCCAGAAGGACCCCACGCCGCCGTGGGAGTGGCGAAGGCGAGGGATCCCGACGGTTGCGGGCGGCGTGGTGGGCAACCTTAACAGCCGGATCTTCCACCGGCCCAATTGCTCGGCGGTCACGCGGTTGAAGGAGTCGAACCGGGTCATATTCAGCTCAGCCGTCGACGCGGAGAAGGCGGGCTTCAGGAATGCCCGCGATTGCCGTTGAGCCGGTTGCACGGGGAGCAGGAACCCGGCCCCGTGGGGCAGGTTAATGACGAGGAGGGCCGGGGTCCCCGGAATATGCACAGGCGTTGACCGTCAGTTCAAGGACTCCGTGCTCCCGATGGGGGTGGCGACCTTGCGGCCGACCGGGACGGCACGGCCGCCGGCAACGCCGGGGGGAGCGGACCCAGGGGCGAGCCGCCCGACGAGGCGG
>CALKTZ010000821.1 GCA_937997355.1 uncultured Planctomycetales bacterium
CGGCCGCAGGCGCCCTGGCGAACAACAACCTCGTGGTCGGGAACCTGATCGGCACGGATGCCTCCGGGCAGACCGCCATCCCCAACAATGCGGACGGGGTGCAGATCGTCAACGGCAACTCCAATACCATCTCCTTCAACGTGCTGTCCGGGAACCTGGCGAGTGGGGTGAATATCACCGCGATCTCGGATTCCCAGCTGCCGGAATCCCGGCTCACCGCCTCCTTCAACGTGATCGATGGGAACAAGATCGGCACCCGGGCCGATGGCATGGGGCCGCTGGCGAATTCCAATCAGCAGAGCGGCGTCGTGCTTCAGGACGCATCCGACAACATGATCGGCGCCGTGCATTCCTCGAATGTGGCTTACACCAATGTCCCCTCCCCGGAACTCGTCAGCAACATCATCTCCACGAACAGATACGCCGGGATCTTGATCAATGGAGTTTCCCAGCGGAACAGGATTCAGGGGAACTACATCGGGATCGACGCCATCGGTCAGAACGGCATCGGAAACGGGATCGGCGTGTACCTGAACAACACGACGGGCCAACCGGGGAATAACTCCATCGGCGGTTCCGAGATCGGGACGGGGAACATCATCTCCGGGAATGCCGCCGCGGGCGTCAACCTCTTCGGGCCGGACGCCAATGCAAGCGCGGGCTCGCTGGGCACCGCCAACGTGGGAGGGCAGAACGCGATCCAGGGGAATCTGATCGGGTTGGGTTTCGCCCCCGGGAATCCTTCTCAGTACCACGCGGTGCGAAACGCCCAGGGGGTCTTGATTCAGGGCTCCTCGCTCAACACGGTCGGTGGCACGACCCCCTCCGCACGCAATGTCATCTCGGGCAACAGCGATACGGGAGTCCTGATTCAGGGCACGTCGCTCCAGAACACCGTCCTGGGCAACTACATCGGCGTCGATCCTTATGGCAATGCCACGATCCGAGATGGCAACGGCATCCCGATCCAGGCTTATGGCGTCCAGCTCTCCGGGAATGCCTTCAACAACACCGTCGGGACCGGCGGAACCTTCACCGACGGATCGGTCAACGTGGTCTCCGGCAATCAACTCGGCATCGCGGTCAACAACGTCCCCGCCGGGGCGACCGGGATGCGGAATCTGATCCAGGGCAATATCGTCGGGCTCACTCCGGATGGGATGAGCGCCGCCCCGAATTCCGAGTACGGCATCCACGTCAACAACTCGCCGTTCACCCTGGTCCAGGGGAACCTGGCCTCGGCCAACCAGATCGCCGGCATCGGCATTTTCGGTAGCGACGCAACCAACGTCACGGTCGTCGCGAACATGGTCGGCACCAACATCGCCGGCAACCCATCCTTCGCCGGAGCCACGGGGCGTGCCAACGGGGGGCAACTCTACGGTGTGGTGATCATCGGGGCCTCGAACAACACCATCGGGACGGCGAATGCCGGGAACCTGATCAGCGGCAATACATCGGTCGGCGTCTACATCTCCCGGCAGGACTTCTACGGGAACACCTACTCCGTCCCGACCAACAATAACGTGTTCGGGAATACCATCACCCGCAACCGGCAATACGGAATTCTCTTCTACAACGCCCCGAACAACCAGGCGCCCCCCTTCACCGGATCGGGCCGGCGAACCGCCGCGCGTCGCCGAAGGGCCGGGAGCAACAACAATGTCGTGGCTGGGAATGGTGTGAGCTTCCTCAACTTCATCACGAGGATCAATGGGCAGAATAGTCTCCGGCGAAGCCCCAAGGTTCGCGCCAAGGCGATGGCCCATCATCACCAGGCCCCGCATCTCAAGCACGCCGCCCAACCCCAGGCCCAGCCGCTTCGGGTGATCATGCCCAAGCATCAGTGATCGATCCACCGATCGTTCCCCGAACAAAACGCGGGCGGCGATGGATAGGCCACTCGGCTCATCCATCGCCGCCCGCGTTTCATGGAGTTCGGATTGCTCCGAATCCCCGGCTTGGCTTGTTTATTGAACGACCGGCGGGATTTGCGCCAGCGGATTGTTCCTGGTTCGGCCGTAGTAGATGTTCAAGAGCAGGGCCCACTCGAAGTCGAACGGCTTGGGACTGGCGACCGGGGTGATCAAGGCCGTCGTCAGAACGGCCGTGTGGCGGATCCCGAAATTCAGGCCGTAGGTCAGGTTGACCGCGTCGGGCGTGCCGGCGATGTCGAACCGACTAAACGCGTCGCGGTGATTGAGCGGCGAGTTTACGTGAAGCTCGAAGGTCGGGGCCAGGGCGGAGATGAACGCGTCCGGATCTTCGGAACGGATCAGAAAATAGCCCATGCCGACATCGTTGTACATCATCGACACGTCGTTCGTCGTCGCGGGGAAGTCGAACGCGCTGAACCCCTGCATGTAGAACCGGCCACGATTCCAGATCCAGCCCAGGAACGGCTGGATGTAGAGGGTATTCAGCCCGTAGAGATAAGGGGCGCCGCCGAATCGCTGCGGCCCCGTTGGCGGAGTGAGGCTGAGCCCGACCGAGATCAAGCTCCCGGTTTCCTTATTCTCCTCGAGGATATACTTGCCGAAGATCGACAGGTCGCCGAGTGAGGTCGAGGTGGGGGTGCTGAATTGATTTCCGGTGCTGTCGGCGGTCACCGTGTTGAGCGGTAATCGGAGACCGAGTGAGCCCTTACCTTCGTTGAAGGTCTTCTCCAACCCCCAGATATTGCGGTAGGCCTTGATATTGGTGACGGGCGTTTGCTGGGCTGAATTGACCGTCGCATTCAAATTATCATAGTAGTTGAAGTTATAAAAAATACGATCCTGGGGACGGGGGGACATGTTCTCGGTGATTTTGAAATTCCGAACGCTCGGGTAGAAGATCGAGCTTGCCCGAGGGCTCGGCGGCTGCGGAGGGCGAGGGGGTGCCACGGCGGAAGCCGCCACATAGGGCTGGAATCGGAACGCTCCCTGGTCGCCGATCATCGCGAAGGTACCGCCTCCCGAAGCGGAAGTCCCGCTGAAGGTCGGTCCGGCGGCCTCGGCGGCGCCGAATGCCTCGGCAGCCCCCGGTGGCGGGGTTGATCCGGGGGGGGTGGCCGCTCCGGAATCCGGGGTCATGCCGCTCGGGGATGTCGGTTGCGTTCCCGATTCCGCACCCGCGCCAGCCCCCGTCCCGGGCATCCCGGCCCCGGGAGCAGTTGTTCCCATGCCGGGATACGCGCCGTATCCCGCTCCCGGCGCGGTCGGCACCGGGGCCTGAGGAGCCGCCAGGCCTCCTCCGAGAAGTCCTCGTCCCTCGGGCAGAGTCCCTTCGAAGGGATTGCGGAGTCGCATCAAGGCCCGATTCCCGCCCCGGCTGACGAAATCGGGGGATTGATGAGACGGGAGTGCATGCCCTCGGGAGATTGGTGCTTGTGGGCTCGGCCTGGATTGAGGCATCGGCAAGGGGGGAATTGCCCCCGACATCGCTTCCGGCTTCGACCAGGGAGGCGGAATCTTCACGGACGATTGAGCGGCCGGTGCCCCGGCTGTTTCCCCCCCGACCCCGCCGCTGATCTGGAGCGGGATGACCCCGGCAGCACCTACGTTCGGCGAGGGAACCGGCGGAGATTCTTGCCCCCGGACTTCGAACATCCCCAGGCAGACCGAAGCCGCCGGGACGATCGCGGCCATCAATCGTCTTCCTCGCCTTTTCATGGATCAACGCCCTTCCCTAGGCCGTTCGGACCTCTCGGTCCGGAACATTCGGTTTATCTCAAATTTGCCCGATCGACTCTCGGCAACGACCAACTCCTGGCCCTTGCCGCGCCGACTTCAGGATTTCCTGGAGAATCGACGCCAATTCGCCCGCCGGGCAAAGCCATTCCCCGAAAAGACGAGCCCCGAGTTCTTTCGGCCGCCCGCTTCATGGCACCCGAAGCTTGACCTTCGAGGTGGCCCAACAGTCCGATCGCACCAGTTCTATCGGCTCTGGCATGCGTACACCTTGCTCCGTTTCTGACAGTTTTTCGGATTGCACGCAAAAATCCGGAAACTCGAAAACCCGCGAAACAGCGGCCAACCCTGCCGGCGGATTTCGGCCAGATCCGAATCGGCAATCCTTGGCCGGCGGAATCCGAGGGCTTTCGTAGGTTTCTTTCGAAGAGAAACTCTATCTGAGCCGGCGGCTTCCTTGGATCGGAAGCGTAACCTGGCCAAGCCTTCAAGAGAGGAAATTCTTCGGGGAATTTCGGATCGCATGCATGACGTTGATACAAATGCTGAGATAATCGACTCGACAGCAATCCGGGTCATTTCGCCCTGGGCACGATCTGTCCCGTAATCAGGCCCTCGTTGGCTTCGATCGCCGGCATCAACTTATCGATCTGAGACTTCACATCCTTGTCGAGATCAATCCCCGCCGCCTTAAGCTTATTTAAGTAGCCAGCCGTATCGTTTTCGCTCGGAGGTGTCAATTTCGTGACCGCGTCCTTGACCGTCATCGAGCCGTATTTATCGAGATAGAGCGCCTTCTGAGCGGCCCGGCCATCGTCCAATGTTGCGAATACCGCGAAGTTGCCGACGGCCCCGGGCGCGGAGCCGATCTGTGTCGGCGCGGATCGCAGATTGCCCGGGTTGTTGGCTCGCCAGGCGATCGAGCCTCCCACTCTCACTTCATTCTCATACGCGATGTAGCGCTTATTGCTCTCGGTCTTGGCGGCCTCGTTGACCAGCGTGATGGTTGCGTCGTTGAGAGGACCGCCCGCAACGATCACTCCTTTGACCGTCAGTTTAGGAGAAGAGGGAGGAGCCTCGCTGGGTTTGGTGTCGAGAGGTACGGGCTTGGGGAGTTCGCCGGTCACCAGGTTCTGCGCGAATCGCGATTTCGGATGAGGCAGGCTGTAATAGCCGATATCGTGCGCCCCCAGCGGCCCGGCATTGGTGAAGCGCCCCGGGCCTCCTCCACCGACCGGCGAGTCGGGGTGCGCCAGCCCCCCCGAAGAGCAGGCCCATGGATTCTCTTGATTCTTTGGATTTGCCATGATCGTGCCCTCCCTCCAAAGCTGCATTCTCTACGTCGCGTCGAAATCCGGCGGATCGAAATCAATCGGCGGCCGAGACGTTCAACTGGCCGATCCTTTCCAGATGAGATTACGCGTCTCGGAGCCCAAAGGGACTTGCCCAACCGGATTCCGAGGAATTTCGCTCGCCCACCGGTCTACCAGCGTCGTCTGCCTCAAGCTTCTTCGTCGGTGAATCAAGGATATGCTGTTGCTAAATCTGGCCGAGCGCGAAGACGGCATCATCGACCGCCTCGGTGAACTCTCCCGAGCGGATCCACGAATTCCAGCCCAGATAAGAACCCTGGTTCGGGCTGGGGGAGAGGCGGCACCAGGGGACTTCGTCCGGTTCCAGGACCGGCTGGACATCGAAGTCGAGCTCGGGTCCCACATACATCCGAACGATCTGGCAGAGCCGGAGCAATCCCTTGCCGTTGGGCATGAGAGACCGGAAATCCTTCCATTTCAACGGGCCAAGCCGGATGCGGATTTTGCTCTGGAGGTCCCAGACGCGATCCCCCAGGATCAAGCTCACGCCCAGTTGGTTGTTCCGGCCCGCGAGTTCTTTCGAGCCGGGCATGAGCGAGATGTTGTCGGCATCGAGCTTGAGCCACTGACCCTGGAGTTGGAGGACGCGCGTGGCCATGCCCAGGTAATCCGCCAGGAGTGATTCGAGCACGCTGGCGGATCGAGGATGATGGGCGAAATGACCGCTGTAATGGAGAAATATCTCGTCGTCGACTTCAAGTCGACCTCGCAGGCTCCCCGACCCTAGCCCGACCAGGCTGAAGAGCCCTTTCGTGATCAAATCCGGCTCCTGGGGATGATCGAGCCGCGACCGTTCATAGCCGACGACGAGGCGGTATTTCCCCCAGACTCGATAGAACAGCGAGATCAGGCGATGATTGAACAGGTCGAAGAAATCGCGCGAAGTCGTGTCTTTCTCGCGGATTCGACGCAGGATCAGCTCGGTGTAGTGTCGGGGCAGGACGCCGTTCGGACCGGTCATCCCCAGGAAGGTCACCAAAATCTCGGAGGCGTTCCGCGGGGGAATTCGGACGGGGGATTTGGTCCCCGCGCCGGAGGGATGATCCGCTTGCTCGGAGCCCTCCCAGGGGGGCCGGACCTGGCCGATCGCCGAGGACGGGAAGCTCAACGAGGGGAGCGCGCGGAACCACACAACCTCGCGCGAGAAATCATCATGCCCGACGGGTTCAAGAGGATCGATCGAACCCGAGCGCGAGGCGATCCGTTCGCGGTGCCAGAACTCGAGCACGCGGACGGCCTGAAAAAAGTCGAACTCGTGCCCGTTCTGGAACAGTTGATCGATTAAACCAGTACTTTCTCGCCGATCCTGGGAGGCCATCGCCTCAGATCTCCTTCACGCCCTTTCACGGTGGCGATCATCTTCGAGAAGGAATTGAGATTCGAATACAACGCGAGGAACCGCTCCAAGACGCTGGCGAACAGGAAAAGCCCGCTGCCGGTGAACTTCTCCTCATCGAACTGGAGGGTCACCTCGACCCCCTTGCAGAACGAGACGGGCCCCCCCGATCGGATGGCCCCGACCACCCGCCGACTTCGGACGCTCAGAATTCCATCGATCTGATTGCGCGTCTCGGCGGAATCGCCGAAATCGTAGAGTGTGAGGATCTCTCGAAGGGCGTCGGCGCGGGGATCGTCGACCAGCGAGAGGTGATTCAAATTCAGGTGCGAGATCAATCGCCAAAGGACCCCGTGCCCGAGCGCCGGGCGGAGGGTCCGGGTGGGGGCGGTGAGGCAAGTAATCCTGGAGATCAGCCCCCCCCCTTCCCGGATCTGCAACCGAGGCTGATCTCCGCCGAAGGGGAGGTCGTGCGGGAGATCGCGATTCAGGCAGGTGGTCTCGACCTCCATGGTCCAATTGGCGGGGGATGAAGGCCGGAACTTCAGATCCATCAGCGAGAGATGGACTTCGGTCCCCTGGTCGCCATAGATCGACGTCTCCTCGGCGGGGCGGCGGACCGCATGCCAGTAGTTGCGGTCGGCCGCACGACTCCGGGCATGCTTGATCGAGAAGAAGGGAGAGAATTCCACGACTTCCCCCTGGGGGGATGAACCGGCGACGCGGTCGATCGAGTAAATCTCGTGCGCCAGGGGGAGCCTTCGATCCGGGATGACCCGATATTCGAAGTCCGAGTGGGTGATGGCGATCGGCTCGGCACGCTGACGGTACAGATTGATGATCGGGGCGCAACCGAGCTGAAACGTGTCGGCGGATATGCTCCTCGCAAGTTCCGAATTCGACCGATTAAAGAAGAAGTAGAGCTCGATCTGATTCCCGAGGTGGGCAAGCTTTTCCGGGGAAGGAAGATCGACGTCGAAGAATAAGAACTTTTGCGGGAAGGCGAAATACTCCGAGAGGAGCCGATAGCCCTTGAAGGATCGTGCCGGATAAGGAAGGAGCCCGTCTTCCTGGTCGAAACCGACGGGGCGCAAGTTCTCCTTCCCCAGAATTAGGGGATGGGAATCGGTCGGCGATCCGGCCACGACCGCGCCGATCCGCTGATTGTCGGGGACGAGCGTGTTGTTGAAGATCATCTCGTAGAGACGATACACGTGATGCGGCTGACCCTTGAGGAAGAATCTCAGGGTCGTGAGCCCGAGCTCGGAAACCGTCGATTCGGGAGAGGCGCAGCGGAGGACCAGCCGCAAGACCGATGAGGCGTCCCGCGTGAACGGGACCGGCGGAGCCGGGAACGGCGCCTGAACCAACCCGGCCGACTTCACCTCGATCGGCCAGAGCGTGACCGGATAGCCGGTCCGAAACCGGCAGGGCTCGCCGTGAACGGGCTCGGTCTCCAGCTCGGTCCCGCGGGGGAGCAAATAACCCGAAGTGAGGCCGGTTTGCTCGGGATCGAGCCGGAATTGCACGATCGCCATCGAGGGGATGGGTGCCTGGTAGTGCGGATAGAGGACGTCGAGCAGGGAGGACGTCACTTCCGGCAACTCGTCATCGATCTTGGATCGAATTCGCGCCGTCAGATATGCGAACGCTTCAATCAGACGCTCGACGTGCGGATCTTCCGAACGATCCAGGCCGATCTGCAGACGCTCGGCGATCTTGGGATACCGTTCGCCGAACTTGGCGGCGAGCTGGCGGATGTAGGTCAATTCGCGATTGTAATAATCGAGCAGATCGTCAGGCATTCGAGTCTCCCTTGACCTCGAAGGTGCCCGTCGCGAGCTGGAGGGTCGAATCGAAGATGATCGGCTCGGGAGTGGGTTCGGCTTGGAGGATCGCATCGATCGTGAAGCGGATCGCGCGATCGAGCGATTCGGACTGATCACCCAGTCGCACGCTCAGCTTCTTGAGTCGTCGATCGAACTGGCTGATCACCCCCTGAATGACCCGACAGAATTCTTCCCGCTCCTTGCTCGATCCGAGCGAGGCCCCGGTGAGGTCCGGGATGCCGTAATTGACCAGCGATTGCTTCAGTTCCTTCAGGGCGGGGGGCCATGGGACGCAACGGACCCTCGTATTCAGGAGATGCTCCAGGTCATCACGGACCGAGAGCTTCAACTCTCGAATCACCTGGCTCCGAGAGCGGACGGACTCTCGCGTCACATCGGGTTCCCTGTCGATCAATCGATCGAGGATCGACGGCTTCAAGGCCTGGTCTTGTCGAATCTCTGGCATGGGGACAATCCATCACGGAAACGCGAAGCAATCGTTCAATCGATCAGATTGCGGGGTGATCCCACCTCGGGGCGAGCAAGCGGAGTTCCTTACGCCGACGCTCCCTACCCCTCGTTCTCGGCCGGCGTGTCCCCTGGCGCCGGGCTCCCTTCCTGAGGATGATCGAATTCGATCGACTCGAGCTCCATGATGGGGATCGCCTCTTCGCCCACCAGGAAGGTCCGCTGGCCGAGGCCTCGAATCGGCGTCCCTTCCCCCCCTCGCCAGTCGGTGGTCCGCCCGAGCCGGATGGCATCGTCGGTTTCCGCCGCGGAACCGGGATACAGAACTGGGATATAAACCTCGCCATCCGGCCCATTCTTCACGGTCAACTGGGCGCGTCGCCAGAAGAGATCCTTGGGACGTTCGGGGGCATGGAACTCCAGCGACTCGATTCGATCGAGCGGAATCCAGAAGTATTTGCCCGCGGACGTGATCACTTCCAGCACGGACGGGGTGAGATCGTCGAGATCTCGAAAGTCATCGAAGGGCGTTTCATTGCTCGTCCCGGTGGGCTTGACGCGCTCGGCTTCGGCCTGAGCGAGCAACTCAACCGCCTCGGGCAAGGCCCCTTCCCGGACCCGGATCGCCGCCTCCATCAGCCGCCGCTGCCCCGCTTCCGGCAGGCCGATGAACTCGGGGACGTGGCCGACCGTGAAGTATTGCTGACGATCCTGTTCTCCTCGAATCAGGTGGCGGAAAATCTGGATCCAGGCAATGGATTTGGCATCCTGATGGCCGACCGCGTCGAGTTGCTTGTCGGCGCGTTCGAGGTCGCCCGTGAAGCAGAGTAATTCGGCGAGCAGGAGCCGACGCGTCGTATCGGTCGGGCGTTGCCTGACCTCCTCGGTCACCGCGGCGATCGCCTCGGTAAGTTTCCCCTGATGGAACAGGTCGTGGACATTCACGTCGTGGTGCTCCTCTTGCTCATGATTCGATTCTAGATAGGCCGGCCGGGGGCCAACTCGGTTGAAAGCTTCAAGGATGTTCGCATGTGCTCAAGCTGATAATGCGGACGCAGGTGGATGACGCACTGATAGGTGCCGGGCTGATCGCGGCGTTCTCGGACCTGGACCTTGGCCTCGCGAAGTGGAAACTTCGCCTTGAGCTCCGAGCCCCCGGTATCGTTCGAGGTTGTATAGTTTCGCAGCCACTGCCTCAAGTATTCCTCGACCTCTTCCGGGCTGATCATCCCGCCGACCTTATCTCGGCTGATCACCTTGATATAGTGCGAGAACCGCGAGACGCAGAGCATGTATTGCAGCATCGACGAGATCCGGGCATTGGCGGTCGCGACCTCCTCGTCATAGACGGTCGGCTTCTGGATCGATGTGCAGGTATAAAAGGCGGAGTACTCCGTGTCGTGACAATGGCAGAGCGGGATGAAGCCCAGCTCGTCGAGCCCCTTCTCCTGCTCGTCGGTGACGATGACCTCCGTCGAGCATTTGAAGGCAATCCCGTTGCGATCCGTCAGGAAGGAATGCACCGGGAGTCCGGTGACGAGGCCGGCATCCTCCAGGCAGATGCGCTTCCCGCCGTCCCCCTTCCCCTGGCGGACCCCTCGGATGTCCGCGAGCCATCCCGACGATGCGAACGCACGAAGGAGGATCGAGCCGAACGCATAAATCGCGTTGGCCCAGAGGTACTTATTCCGATCAACTCCTCCCACATCCTCCTGGAAGCTGATGCCGGCGGCAATGCTCCCCCGCGGACCGTAGGGCAATCTCATGAGAATCCTGGGGAGGACGAGCCCGACGAATCGCGAATCCTCGGCCTGCCGAAGCGCTCGCCATTTGAGATATTCAAGCTGCTCGAAGGTCCGGGGCAAATTCAATGGGCGTGCGAGCTCGGAGTAATGGTCCAGGCCGAAGAAGGAAGGATGAACCCCCGTGATGAAGGGGGCGAACGCCGCGGCGGCGACGGCCCCAACCTTGCCCAATGTCTCAATGTCGTTCGCGAACGGATGGTCGGCTCCCCCCGCGCGGTGATGGATCTCGTAATCGCCCAGCAGGACGCCGAACGGCTCGCCGCCGGGATGGCCGAATTCCGATTCGTAGACCTTGCGAAAAAGTTGACTCTGATCGAACTCGAGCGCCCGATCCTGGTCCTGCGTCAATTCCTGCCAGGAGAGGCTGAGGACCCGGATCTTGATCGAGTCTCCCTCGGGTAGGCCATCGACGAGATAGGCCAGCCCCCTCCAGGAGGCTTCGAGTCGTTGAAATTGCCGATGGTGCAGGATCGCGTTGAGCTGGGCCGAAATGAGCCTGTCGATCCTGGCAATGTCGCGATTCAGCCGTGCGGTGATCACGGCCCGCTCGGGGACCGGGTCACCCGGCGAAAGCCCCAGCCAGAGGCTGATTGCGAGCCAGGGAGAAGGCGCCCGGAGGAAGCGGTCGACGTCGCTCACTCCTTCACTTCGCGCGGCTGTCGTCTGCGTGATGACGTCGTTGAGGAGGGTCTCGGTCTTGAGCGCGGGCTCGGCCCAGGCCGGCCTGGGTTCTCCGTTTCCGAAAGGGACGGACACCCTGGAGGATGCGGATTGTTCCGAATCCGGCGGCGGATCGGCTGCGGAATCTTCCGAGGAGGTCCGAATACTCATGACGATGTCCGAACCTTGAACAGAGAGGAACGGCGTCCCTGGGCGCACGTCGCGCTCGACGACCAGGTCCGATCGAGTTGGCCGCTGGGAACGTCGACTCGTTGGTTTCCGCTCGGCCGGTTCGCGGCAAGGTCGGAGGGGAAACCATGCCCTCTCCGACCTTCGCCGCGAAGCCAAACTCCGACACATGAAGTCGGCCGGAATGAACCGGAATCAGGCGGACTTGGGAATGCTGGCCACCATTCTCATGGAGGTGGTCAGTTCCTCGAACTGAAGCCAGGGACGCATCCAGGCGACCGCGTTGTAGGAGCCGGGCTGGCCGGGGATCGGCTGGACCACGACCTTGGCTTCCGCGAGCGGATACTTGGCGCGATTTTCCTGCCCGGCCCCGGGGGCGGCGTTGACGTAGTTCTTGATCCAGCGATTGAGCTCGCTTTCGAGATCGCCGGCTTCCTTGAACGAGCCGATCCAGTCGCGAGCCATGACCTTCAGGTAGTGGGCGAACCGGGAGGTGGCCATGATGTACGGCAGCCTCGCGGAAATCGCCGCGTTGGCCGTCGCCTCGGGGCGGTCGTACTTCTTCGGCTTCTGGACCGTCTGGCCGCCGAAGAAGACGGAGTAATCCGTGTTCTTGTAGTGGCAGAGGGGCAGGAAGCCGAGCTTGCTGAGTTCGGCCTCGCGTCGATCGGTGATGCCGACCTCGGTGGGGCACTTGAGGTCGGTATCGCCGTCGTCGCTCTTGAAGAGGAACGCCGGCAGGCCTTCGACCTTGCCTCCGCCTTCCGCCCCTCGGATGGCCGTGCAGAAGCCCGAGGTCGCGAAGGCGGCGGTCATCTTGGTCCCCATGACATAGGCCGCGTTCATCCAGGTGAAATCGCGATGGGGGACCGGCTTGGAGGCGTCCACCTCCTCATAGCCGAATTCTTCGATCGGCTTGGTCTCGGCGCCGTAGGGCAGCCGAGAAAGGACCCGCGGCATCACCAGGGTCGTGAATCTCGAATCTTCCGAGTTCCGGAAGCTCTTCCACTTGGTGTATTCGATCGATTCGAAGATCTTCTCCAGGTCGCGCGGCTTCGACAGCTCTTCCCAGCTATCCTCGAAGCCGAACAGCCTGGGAGAAGCCGCCGAGATGAACGGGCAGAAGGCCGCGGCCGCCACGTTGGACATCTTGGCCAGGAGGTCGATATCTTCCGGATGATTGACGAACTCGTAATCGCCGATGAGCGCCCCGTAGGGCTCCCCCCCCGCGATGCCGAACTCATTTTCGTAGAGCTTCTTGAAAATCTGGCTTTGATCGAACTCGACGGCCTTGTCGACGTCGTTGAAGAGCTCACGCTTGGAGACGTTTAGGACCTTGAGCTTGAGCTGCGCGCTGGTCTCGCTGTTCATGACGAGATAGTTGAGCCCGCGCCAGGTCCCTTCGAGCTTCTGGAAATCGGGGTGATGCATCACCAGCGCGAGTTGCTCGGAGAGTTTCTTGTCGATCGCCTTGATCGCGGCGTTGATCGTCTGGGTGATGTTCTTGCTGTAGGTGACCGTGCCGGCCATCGCCTGGTCGACGAGGGTCTGGATCAAATCCTTGGCCCGGTCTCGCTCCGTCTGCTTCGTTGCGGTGAGGACCTGGTCGAGAATCCCAATCTCCTGGGTTTCCGTGGTTGCCGCACCCGCCGCCTGTGCCTGTTCGCCCGTACTCATCAATCAAGCCTCCCCGCCTGAAGGGTCGATGTCCAGTTCGTGTTCGCCAGAAATGATCGTTGAGCCTAGGTTGTCTGCGATTGACGCATCCGGCGAATTCCCCGAATCGCCGGACCATGGCGAGATCCGCCATGACGTCCCATAACACGGTTTGCGGCCTGTTCGGGAGGATCGGCCGGGAAGAAGAATGGGGCAGTCCATTCCCTGGTTGGATTCTCCGGGCGTCACACCGCGGCGCGTCCGAATCACAATTCGACGCACCGAGCCCCGGTTAACCACCCGATGCCGCGAACAAGGACAAACGGAGGTAAACGGCCGTTGTGACCGACTCGTTCAACGGCCGCTTGCCGGCGAGCCCGGCGGATTCCCTCTGTCCCCCTCCTGCTCAGGCTCCTTCGGTCGTCCCGAGTTCGCCCGACAGCTTCTCGATGTCTTCCTTATTCTGGAGGACCTTCTCCAACAGCCCTTCGAGCTCGTCGGACCGGTCCACCTTCGTCAGCAGATCGCGAAGCTTGTCGCGGGTTTCGAGCAACTTCTTCAGCGGTTCCACCTGCTGGACGACCCGGCCGGGGCTGAAATCGTCGAGCGACTCGAATTTGAGATCGAGCGAAATCTCCCCCCCTTTGTCGTCGAGCGTATTCTCGACCCGGTACTGAAGGCCCGGGGTCATCCGCCGCATCACATCATCGAAGTTGTCGCGATCGATCTGGATGAACTTGCGATCCTTCAGCGGCTTCAGGGGTGTGGTGGGCTTTCCCGAGAAGTCTCCCAGGACGCCCATCACGAACGGGAGTTCCTTCACAACCTTTGCCCCTTCGGTTTCAACCTCGTAGGTGATATGGACGCGGGGCTTGCGTACGCGGCTCAGCTTGTCGTGAATACTGCCTGACGACATGAATGAGGCTCCGGAAATGGACTCGATTCAAATCAAGAATGATCGAACTGGCTTGCGGAATTTCGAGGACGGCACCCGGAATCCTCGGTGGGGAAACCGGTCGCCTCGACAACCGGACAGGATGACGGCCGGGCTGATCCCGCCAATGGCAAAGGCGCCCTCGCGAAGTTGATCACGAATCTATCTCAGGATATCGCCCATTCTCCACCATTGGGACACCCGGGTGCCAGAATCTTCATTTCTTCGGCGGGGGTTCGGCGGGCTTGATCCCCACCTGCTTGAAGAGATTCTTGCGCGGCGCGTCGTCAGGGATCAATTCGGCCAGGAGTTCCGGAAGTGACATACGTCCCCAGGCGGCCACCTGTTCCAATGCGTAGGGGATGATCGAGTGAGGCTCGGTCTTGCGGAAATAGTTCGAAATCCGAAGCAATTCCGCCAAAGCTTCGTCACGGGAGGCGTAACCGTCGATCTTGCGGAC
>CALKTZ010000822.1 GCA_937997355.1 uncultured Planctomycetales bacterium
GAGGGGCCGACGATGGCGACGATCTCGGTAAAGATCGGCATCCCGCCCAGGCCCTCGGGCTCTCGGAGCTATTCCGAGACCGCCGGATCGTCATCTTCAGCGTTTCGGCCGTGCTCTTCCACTTCGCCAATGCGGCCATGCTGCCGCTCGTCGGTCAAAAATCGAGCGACGGCTTGAAGGAGGGGGCCGCCGTCTTGATGTCGGCCTGCATCATCGCCGCGCAGGTGGTGATGGTCCCGGTCGCCCTGGTGGCCAGTCGACTCGCCACCACACGGGGCCGCAAGCCGGTCTTCCTGATCGGCTTCGCCGTCCTTCCCATCCGTGGCCTCCTCTATTGTCTGAGCACCAATCCGTATTACCTGGTCGGGGTTCAGTTGCTCGATGGGATCGGCGCGGGGATCTTCGGAGTGGTTTCGGTGCTGATCGTTGCCGACCTGACGAAAGGGACCGGTCGGTTCAATTTTACGCAAGGCGCACTCGCAACCGCGACCGGCCTTGGAGCCGGCCTGAGCAACTTGCTCACCGGTTTCGTGGTGCAAGCATGGGGATTCGACGTCGGGTTCGCCACGCTCGCGGCGATTGCCGCCGGAGCAACCGCCTTTTTCGCGCTCGCCATGCCCGAAACCGCCCCCTGCGACCCCGACACTCCAACCACCCACCCGGAGTCCATTTCCGTTGCGTCCGTCGCAACTTCCGGCTAAGAAAGAAATCGAGAAGGAGGATGCCGTCGATCGGAAACCATTCTCCTCGATCATCGCCTGATCACAAGGATTTCGACCGATGTCTGATACTCCCCGAGCCTGGACGCGACGCGAACTCTTGCGATCCTCCGCGGCAGCGACCGCCCTGGCGTCCGGCCCGATCCGGGCGATATCCGCCGAGCTCGATCCGGGGCGGAAGGCCCAGATTGCCATCACGCTCGACCTGGAGATGAGCCGGCACTATCCGACCTGGGACGACATGCACTGGGACTTTGAAAAGGGGAACCTCGACGAGGCCACCAAGCGATATGCCGTCGAGGCCGCGCGACGGGTGAAGGCCAAGGGGGGAGTGATCCATTTCTTCGCGGTCGGCCGTGTGCTCGAACAGGAAAATGTGGACTGGCTCAAGGAGATTCGCCGCCAGGGACATCCCGTCGGCAATCATACGTACGACCATGTCAACGTGCTGGCAAAAAACCCCGACCAGCTTCAATTTCGCTTCCAGCGTGCCCCCTGGCTGATCGAAGGGAAGACTCCGGCCCAGGTGATCGCCGAAAACATTGCCATGACGACCCGCGCCCTGAAACAGCGAGTCGACATCGAGGCGGCCGGATTCCGGACGCCGGGCGGATTCTACAATGGCCTGAAAGATCGACCCGACCTTCAGAAGATGCTTCTGGATCTGGGTTTCCGCTGGGTCAGCAGCCTCTATCCCCAGCATCCCGCCACAAAGCCGGGCGAAGCACCCACCAGGGAAACCTTCGACGGGATCGTCAAATCGCAGGAGCTTGCGCAGCCGTTTGTCTATCCGTCAGGACTCGTTGAAGTTCCGATGAGCCCGATCAGCGACGTCAACGCGTTTCGCACGTGCCGATGGAGCCTGGATGCCTTCCTCGAGGCCACGAGGCTCGGCGTCGAATGGGCCATCAAGAACAACGCGACTTATGACTTCCTGGCGCACCCCTCGTGTTTGGTGATCGCCGATCCGGAATTCCGAACGATCGACCTGATCGCCGATCTCGTCCGCAAGGCAGGCCCCCGCGCCTCGATCGTGAGCCTTGATGCCATCGCGGGGAAATTCCTGAAAATGCTCCCAAGTCCACGAACATGAGGCGATTGGAGATCGCGACTGCCGAAGAAAGAAGAAGGTAGCGACCTCGATCGTGCGGGCATGTCCAATCGTTTTCAAAGTCGCCTTCGTTGCGGAGAGCCGGATGGATCCCTCTCTTTCTTCGTTTCGGGCAATCTCGCGATTGAAAGTTGGTCTCCTCGGCTTCGCCGCCTTGGTGGCAATTCCGGTCAACGGCATCGCGGAATTGATCTATTTCCGAGGAGGCGGTGGCGTCCAGATTCCCGCGCGCACGAACGGAGATCAGGTCATCCTCAAGCTGTCGACCGGAGACGCGACGTTTCACCGCGAGGACTTCCGGGCGATCGCCGCGGGATTTTCACCGGAGATCGAGTGGCCTAAACGTCTTGAGTCGACTCGTGGCAAGGAAGCATCCATGCGATTTGCAACGGCCTGGTGGGCTTTGGAGAATGGCTTGGTCCACGAAGCCGTCTCGGAGTTTCAGTCCATCCACCGGGACGACCCAAAACATCCCCCGTGCGCGCGGATCGTGGCGGCACTGAATCGGCTGAAACCTGCCTTGAACGACCCGGAAGATCTCCCCGGATTCGAGGCAGCATTGGGAGTGCCGATGACTCGGGCCATGGGGCCGCACATCCTCCTGCTCCATCAACACGGCGACGCCGAGGCGCAAGAACGCATTGAACTGCTTGAACGAGTGGTATCGGCGTATTATGTCTTACTCGCGGGGCAGGGGATCGAACTTCCCGCTCCTCGACACCGCTTGGTGATGGCGTGGCTCGGCGACCGTGCCGATTATCTGGCGTTCCTTCACGCCGAGAAAGCCGACGCCTTCAAAACAACTCGCGGCTATTATCATCCCACGCGAAACGCCGTGATCACCTATGACGAACGGATTGCCGATCGGCAACGAAATGCGCATCAAATGCTGGAAATCCGCCGGATGAAACGAGTTGGATCTTTCAGAACAAGCCGGTTGAATGAGACCCAAGCCCGACTTGCCGAGCTTCAGCTTGAATTCGATCGTCAGGCATACGAACTCGGGACCCTCACTCACGAATTGATCCATTCACTCGTCGCGAATAGCGGGCTTCTCCCCCATCATGATGCGTTCCCGATCTGGATGCACGAGGGATTTTCGGCGCAATTCGAGGTGATCCGAGGAGGGCGATGGATGGGGATCAGCCGGGCCAATGACCTGAGATTGCCGGATTGGCGCAAGATTTACCCGGCCCCTCGCCTCGAACCATTGATCCGCGATGCAGGTTATGGCAAGGGTTATCAGAGAGACCTCTACGTGCAGGCCTGGGCCCTGGTGTACTTCCTCAGAATTCGGCATCCGGAACAATTTCTCACCTTCCTCGACTTACTCCGCACCCCCGGAACCATTGGCCTGGGTGCCGACGAACCCGATACTGGACCACCTCTGCCTGCGGGACAACGCGCGACATTGGCATTCCATCGGGCCTTTGGCGATGATCTGGCATCCCTGGAGCGTGAGTGGCACGCGTTCCTGAATTCGGTTCAAACGCCACTGGATCGCTACAACCCAGAGCTGAAAAGTCGCAGCCAGCAATGACTGGAATTGTGAAGCTCGGCCTCTTTTGCGGCCGATGGAATTGACAGATCCTTCGAGATCGCTAAGATTTGGTCTACCTTCACGAATGAAGTTGAAACGGGGCGTAGCTCAGCCTGGCTAGAGCGCACGGTTCGGGATCGTGAGGTCGCAGGTTCAAATCCTGTCGCCCCGACTGAAATTTTCCAAAAAGTTCCCTTCTCGATCGGAACTTGTTGAGAGCAATGGTCATTGCGGAAACCCCCGACTCTTCATCGGGGGTTTCTGTTTTCGAATCGAGGGTACGACGTCCGGTCGGGCCTTCACCCAGCCGATCTTACTGGATCTTGCGTTTCCTGGGCTGGACCTCCTCAAATCTCAAATCAGCCGGGCGTTGAATTTTTCGGAACAGCTTGCCGATCGGCTCCAGTTGGGAGGCATCCCCGGCGCGTTCCGGCTAGCGATCGAAGCCCGTAAGGGTTGCGGCGATCTTGGATTCGATGTCCGTAGCCGCCGAGCAGGCCGAGATCCGCGCCCACTTCGGCACGACCGACGCGACGACGAACCATCACGCGCTCCAGATCGGGAACTTCCTCAAGGCGATCCTCGATAACCGCCTTCCCTGGTCACCGGGATCGACGGCCGCAGCGTGGTGGCGATCCTTCGATGCCGCCTACCGCTCCGACCGCGAGAACCGCCCGAACGCTATTGGGGTGACGAGATTCATCGATGATGCCCCCGAAGCCTCGCGGTAGTCCCGGTGCAGGGGCGCGGAGCGTTGCGCCGCACAAATCCAGGCCGCGCGGCCAGATCACCCGCTTTCAATCTTAATGCTCGTTTAGATTTCCTAACTGCAATAACACCATGGTGATATGCCAGAAAAATCGCATTCTATTTTATTAAGACTAATTAATTAGTAATCTTATTTGTTGCAAATTAGAAAAAATTTTTTCGGACTTGGTACTGGAACATTGATATTTGTTTTGAAACAATTCGGCCCTTCCTGGGTCCACGGATTTCACACCCGAGTGATCTTACAACATAAGGAGATCGTGATGTTTCGACGGATTCTCGAGAATCCCCGATCCCGAGGCATGGACTCAACCGGCCGGGGCCGCCGAATTCGAGACGCCGCGAGCCGGAGGGCCAAAGCTCTCGCGTTCCGTGTCGAGTCGCTCGAGGATCGCGTCTGCCTCTCGGCGATGGCCTTCGATGACACGGCCACCGTGCGTCAGGATCTGCCCACCACCGTGGACGTTTTGGCCAACGACAGTAGCTCGTCCGGGACCCTCGACCCGATGAGCCTGGCCATCGTGACGGGCCCTTCTCACGGCTCGGCCGCCATCCAAACCACGCACACCGTGCTCCACACCAACGATGACGGCAGTCCGGTGGGCAATGGTTTCGCATCGGCCCTGGGCGACTCGGCGAATTCCTTCGGGGCAATCAACCTCGGCGTCTCCGGATACAGCGACTTCGGGTTTGTAGGTGCCCATAGCCAGTCGGGCGACTATTCGCTGTTCGTCCGCCTCGGCGTCTCCGACTTCTCGAGCTTCGATCCGACCCTCTATGACTACAGGTTCGACGACAGCGTGAGCGCCGGGGCGATCGACACGTTCGAGATCAACGGCCTCGCGCCGGGGACGCCCTACATCGCCTGGATCGACAACACGGTCGGCGCGGGCAGGGCCGATACGGTCCTGGGGGTGCTCGATACCCACCAGGTCGCCGTCTATACGCCGAATCCGGGTTACCTTGGGACCGACAGCTTCGCCTACACGGTCGCGGACCAGGACGGAGTGTCCAACATGGCCACCGTCTCCGTCACGGTCGTGCCCAATCTGCCGCCGGTCGCGGGCGACGACGCGATCACGGTGGTCGGGGACCGCTCGACCAACATCAACAACCAGATCTTCTCCAATGACTTCGACCCCGACGGCTTCATTAATCAGGCGAACTTCACCGTGGTGACGGCCCCGGCCAACGGGACGGTCGCCGTCGACTCCTTCGGCCAGGTCGTCTACACGCCCGCCCCCGGCTTCAACGGGACCGACAGCTTCGCCTACACGGTCACGGACCAGGAAGGCGCGGTGTCCAACATGGCCACCGTCTCCGTCACGGTCGTGCCCAACCAACCGCCGGTCGCGGGCGACGACGCGATCACGGTGGTCGGGGACCGCTCGACCAACATCAACAACCAGATCTTCTCCAATGACTTCGACCCCGACGGCTTCATTAATCAGGCGAACTTCACCGTGGTGACGGCCCCGGCCAACGGGACGGTCGCCGTCGACTCCTTCGGCCAGGTCGTCTACACGCCCGCCCCCGGCTTCAACGGGACCGACAGCTTCGCCTACACGATCACGGACTCGTCCGGCGCGGTGTCCAACGCGGCCACCGTCTCCGTCACGGTCGTGCCCAACCAGCCGCCGGTCGCGGGCGACGACACCCTGACCGCGGACGCTGGAACGGGGATCGTTCTCACCAACCTGCTCGCCAACGACTTCGACCCCAACGGCGACCCCCTCTCGAACATCAATGTCGTCAGCGGCCCGAGCCACGGGACGATCGCGTTCAACTCGACCGTGGGCGCTTTGGTCTATACTCCAGCCCCGGGTTATACAGGGGCCGACAGCTTCACCTACACGGTGACGGACTCCTCGAACGCGGCCTCGAACGTGGCGACCGTGAACGTCAACGTCCTGGGGATCCGGACGACCGTGACTTCGCCAACCGCAGGAGGCGTACTGCCGTCGGGGGTGACGCCGGTCGGCGGCATCGTCCTGGACCTGATCGGCATCAACGGCGTCCGCGTGGTGAGCCAACTCGCCGCTAGCAGCCTCTACGTGGGCTACTTCAATGGAGGTACCCCGGTCAGTTACCAAGGCAACCCGGGCACGATCGGCATCCAAACCTCCTTCAGCCCCGAGGCGCTGGCCGCCCTCGGCGGCGGCCTGGCCGAGGCGGCCATCCGGGTGACGCTGTTCGACGGCGATACCGGTGTCGGCGACTTCGACGACCAGGGCCAGAACTTCCTGGTGATCAATGGGGTTCAAGTCGGCGACTTCAGCGACATCCCGACGGTCCAGACGACCGGCGACGGCCTGATCCTGATCTCGCGCAATCCGGACGGCGGGTTCCGCAACGAAATCCTCGATACCGGCTTCTTCTACGTGAATGACCCGACGCTTCTGGAGTCGCTCTACGCCAGCCTGACGGCGGGCTCCGTGACCTATCAGGTCCAGGACGTCGACCCGTATGACAACTATTTCGACTTCACCCAGGGGGTCGACGGCGAACTGAGCGACATCGGCACCCTCCCCAACCTCCGGCCGGTCGCCCGGGACGATGCCACGACCACGCCGCTCAACACGCCGATCGCGATCGATATATTGAGCAACGACACCGACACGGACGGGTCGATCAACGCGACGACGGTGGTGATCACATCCGGCCCGGCGCACGGGGCGGTCGCGGTAGACCCGACGACGGGGATGGTCACCTATACCCCCAACTCCAGCTTCTCGGGGACCGACACCTTCCGCTACACGGTCCGGGATGACGACGGGGCCGTCTCCGCGGAAGCGACCGTGAGCGTCAACATCCTGCCGCTGCCGTCGATCACCGACGTCCGGATCGGGTACGGCACGCGGTCCTATTCGCTGCTGTCGAATACGCGGACGCTCCCGTTCGTGAACATCAATTCCATCCAGATCTCGTTCGGCAGCGACGTCAATCTCACCGCGAACGATCTTCAACTGCTGGGAATCAACGTCCCGAGCTATGGCATCAGCGCCTTCAATTACGACCCGAGCACCCACACCGCGACCTGGACGCTGGCCAATTCCATCGGCGCCGACCGCCTGACCCTCAAACTGCTGGGGGGCGAGGTGCTGCGGTTCAACGTCCTGCCGGGCGACTACAACCAGGACGGCACGGTGACGATCGCTGACAGCCTGGCGATCCGGAACGCCATCGCCCTTGCCGACCTCTACGCCGACCTGGACGGCGACGGCGACATCGATCTGGACGACATCAACGCCCCGCGGAACCGCCGCCTGGGCACGACCTTGCCTTGATGTCCGGGGCGTCCCGCATCCCGAGGGACGGCCTCGACATCGAGGCCGTCCCCCTCTTTCATTCATCTTCAGTCACCATCCCTTGAGTCATGATACCGTACCCGAGGTTTCACGCATGAGACACGCAATCCGATCTCTGCTCCCTTCGTTCCTCCCCGCCCTGCTCGGCCTCATCCTGGCCGCCGCCCCGTGCCACGCCGGGCTCGTGGTGACAACCACGCCCGTGTCCGCGACACCCGGCAGCACGGGCTACTTCGATGTCCGCCTGACCAATGACTCGGCCCCGGCGCGGACCCTGGCGGCATTCTCGCTCGACCTGCAAGTCAGTGCGGGAGTGCTGATAACCTCCGTCGATGCGTCGACCTCTTCCCCCTACGTCTTCGGGGCGGACGGGACGGGAACCTTGACGTTCGATGCTCTGCCGGCCAGCACTGTCAATATCTCGGACCTCGACCTCTCGGCGGACGGTTTCGTGACGCTGGCGGCCGGCCAGACCGTCGGCCTCGGCCGGGTGGGCTATCAGATCGCGGCCAACGCGCCGACCGGCCCCGTGACCATCAGCTTCGTGAACGGGCCGGTGACGCTGCTCCTCTCCGCGTCCGGCCCCCCCTATCCGGACTCAGTCCTGACCATCACCCCCGGAAGTTTCGAAGTGGCCCCGGACACCGGCGCCGTCCCCGAGCCATCCTCCGCGCTGATGCTGCTCGGCGGCCTGGGACTGGTGGCTTCGGTCGCCCGGCGAAGGATGATTTAAGGAAACGGCAAGGGGCCTGGTTCGACGTTTCCACACTGAATAAAAGCCCTTCGGCGAGAACGCCGAAGGGCTTTCTTATTGATGGGAACAGAATTTACTGTCTATTTTTGACATCCTCGGATGGAACCGAACGATGGCCACCGCCCACAAAAATCGACATGACTCTTTTCTGCATCAATAGATAGAACAAAATCACCTCATCAACTCGGTCGACAATCGCAGGTTTCCCGGATCAGCATCCGGAGCACCATGCCAAGACCGTAGCAACCTCTCGGCGGGTAGACGCCTTGGGGGTTGCAGATCTGAATCAGAACAGGAGCGTCGATCTTTTCCATGCTGGTGTCCGAACGGTCGAGGCTCGTTCGTTGCATCAACATCAGGTGGAGGATAGGCTTCCGCCTGTATCCGCGAAACCATAGGGAAGATCGTCATGGCGAAATTCTTGTTCATCTATCGAGAGTCCACGGAGAGCCGCCCTCGGCCATCTCCCGAAGAAATGCAATCTTTGCAGGCAGCCTGGGGCGCATGGATGCAAAAGTTCAGCTCGGTGATCGTGCCGGGAGGAGACGGATTGAAGCCCGGCGGGCGAATCGTGAAGTCGGGTGTCGTGTCCGACGGCCCCTATGTCGAAGCCAAGGAGATCATCGTCAGCTTCGCGATCATCCAGGCCGACGACTATGATGCAGCCGTGACGATCGCCCGCGAATGTCCCCCCGGCCACACGATCGAGATCCGAGAATTGGCCGGCTACGCATGAGCGAGCCGCACGACTTGGTGGAGCACTTTTTTCGCCACGAGTTCGGCCGGATCGTCGCCGTGCTGACCCGATCGCTTGGAGTGCGCCGCCTTGCCTTCGTCGAAGACGTCGTTCAAGCCGCGCTCGTGCAGGCCCTGGAAACTTGGCCTCGGCGCGGCGTGCCCGAAGATCCGGGAGGCTGGCTCTACCGCACCGCGCGTAATCTGGCAATCGACGCACTGCGGCGAGAGCGAACCCATGCGCAAGCATTGCCGCGGTTGGCCGAGAATGCCGAGCGGGAATTGTCGCCGCTCGAAGCGCATTTCGCCGACGAGATCGGCGACGAGCCGCTCCGCTTGCTCTTCGTGTGCTGCCACGAAGCGGTGCCGGCCGAATCCCGCGTCGCCATCGCCCTACGAACACTCTGCGGTTTCAGCACCGCGGAAATCGCCCGCGCGCTGCTGACCACCGAGGCCAACGTCCAGAAGCGGATCGAGCGGGCGCGAAATCGTTTGCTCGAATTGGACGTGGATTTCGACACCCCGACCGCGACCCAACTTCACACCCGCCTGGACGCGGTCCTCGCGGTCGTCTATCTCCTGTTCAGCCAGGGTTGCTACGTTACTCATGGCGACACGCCGATTCGCCGTGATCTCTGCGACGAGGCCAAACGATTGGCGAGGATGCTCGCCGATCATCGAGTCGGCGACGTCCCGGCGGTCCATGCCTTGCTCGCCCTGATGTGCTTCCACGCGGCAAGGTTTGACGCCCGAGTCGCTCCCGATGGAGCCATTGTCTTGCTCGAGGAGCAGGATCGCTCCTCCTGGAATTGGGGGGACGTGTCGGAAGGCATGGCATGGCTCGCCAAGTCAGCCGAGGGAGACGAGCTGACTCGCTATCATGTGGAAGCCGGGATCGCATGGGAACACTGCCGCGCGCCGACGTTCGCCAAAACCGATTGGCGACGGATTGCAAATTTATACGAAATGCTCGATCGCATCGCACCGTCGCCGTTGCACTCTCTTAATCGCGCGGTCGCCGAAGCCTACATCCACGGCCCGCAAGCCGGCCTCGATCGCCTGATCACGGTCTCTCCGGGAAGCATCCCCGCCCGTTATCCGGGTTGGCACACAGTGATCGGCGAGTTCCATTTCCGCCTCGGTCAATATTCCGCCGCCAACCACGCCTGGCAGGAAGCTTTGAGCTTGACCACGAGCCGGGCCGACCGAGAGTTCCTGTATCGGCGACTCGCCCTTTGCCGGTCCGATGGCAACAGGCCGGCCATTGAATAGACCCGCCAAGGTTTATAATCACCTCAAAAATCGCCGATGCGCCTCAACCGGCCGAGGATATTCGCACCCCCCCGGCAAGGTCATTACAACAGGAAACCATCACGGCTGGATAATTTATTCGGCGGCAAAGCGGTACCCCACCCCTTGTTCGGTCAGGATGTAACGAGGACGAGCGGAGTCGTCTTCAACCTTGCGTCGCAGGCCGGCGACAAAGACTCGTAAGTAGTGATTCTCCTGCGAATCCTGAGGTCCCCAAACCTCTCGCAAGAGGAAGCGATGGGTCAACACTTTGCCGGCATGCTTCATCATCGTGGTGAGTAACTTGTACTCGATGGGCGTCAGATGGACCGGAGTTCCGCGCAGCTTCACGATGCGAGATGCCAGATCGACTTCAAGGTCGGCGATCTTGACGGCCGTCGCTTCCGACCCTACATGATGGGCATGACGAAGAGCGACCCGGACGCGTGCCAGTAACTCCCCGACTCCGAATGGCTTTGTCACATAATCGTCGGCGCCGTGGTCGAGGGCCTCTACTTTTTCTCTCTCCTGATCCCTTGCCGAAAGGACGATGACCGGCCCGCGAAACCACTCGCGAAGCCGTTTCAAAACTTCCTGCCCATCGAGATCCGGCAATCCCAGGTCAAGCAGCACAAGGTCGGGAGGCTGAGCGGTCGCCGTCCTGAGACCAGCGACCCCTCCCTCGGCCTCGCTCAATCGGTAGCCGGCATCCCGCAGCGATGCGCCGAGAAATCGTCGAATCGGTTGTTCGTCTTCAACGATCAGGATGTGATGGTGGCCGCTTTCCATCTCGTCAATCTACCAAGATCCGCGGCGTATCACGAACCATCGGCAGACGAATCACGAATTCCGCCCCGCCCGACGGTCGATTCGCGGCCGTGATGGCCCCTCCGTGAGCCTTGACGATCGCCCGGCAGATGGCCAGTCCAAGCCCGCTGCCTCTTCCAGCATCGTTCGACGTCGCTCGGTAGAATTTTTCGAAGATTCGCTCCTCCGATCCCGAGGGAATCCCCGGCCCATCATCAGAAAAGACGATGCGGATCGATTGGCTTTCGAGCGATGCCGAAATTGCGATTCGACTCTTCCGAGGAGTATATCTGGCCGCATTCTCCAATAAGTTGATGAAAGCTTGCTCCATCAGCAAGCCGTCGACAAATACCAGCGGCAGATCTTCCGGAATTGTGACGGTTATCTCGTGCTGCCCCACCTCTCGCCTTACGCGATGCAATGCCGACCCGACGATTTCTTCCAGCACATGCCACTGTTTGTTGGGAGCCGCCGCACCGGCATCCAATTTCGACATCTGGAGAATGTTCTCGAGCAATCTGTTGAGTCGAATCGCCTCGTCGGCGACCGTTTCCAGGAGTTGTCGCCGAGTGGCAAGGTCCATGGATTCCCCCTCAAGCAGCGCGCTGCTTGCCCCCGCGATCGCCGCCAGAGGTGTCTTGAGGTCGTGCGAAACGCTGCTCAGCAAGCTACTTCGCACCTGTTCCGTCTCGGCCTGGATACGGGCATCCGCGGCATCGAGGGCCAATTGATCTCGCTCCAAGGACAGGGCGAGCTGGTAGGCACAGGCTTCGAGCATTCGACGAGAATCGGGATCGAGCAGGCGTTGGGGTTCGTCGACTCGCACCGCGATTGCGCCCAGGGTCCGCTGCGAGGCGATGATCGGGATGAAAAGGGCCGCCGCATTCGGCAACGTGTTGGTTGCGGTGCCGGCCAGTTGATCATGTTCGATGACCCAGATCGCGGCGGGGGTGCTGACGGGATGCCTTGCAATCTGTGAACCCTGCCCGTAGGCGATTTCGCAATGTCCATCGGGACTCGCCAGGTAAACGGCGACCTCGCCCTGACAGAGATCCTGGATCTTGGTCGCCGCGGCCGCGACGAGAAAGAATTGCCCATACGTGGAACTGAGTTGCTTCCCCAGTTCATAGAGTGCCGTCGTGCGGCGCTCGCGGAGACGAGTGGATTCAACCTGCGCCTTGAGCCGAGACGTAAGGGTGCTGATAACCAAGCCGATGGCGAGCATGACCGCGAAGGTGACGAGGTACTGGACGTCGGCGACTCCGAATGTCAGATAAGGTGGGATGAAGAAAAAATCAAAGACGAGGACGGAGAGAACACTGGCCAGAATCGAGGGACCTCTGCCATGCCGGAATGCCGTCCACGCGACCGCGGCGAGAAAGAGCATCGCGGTATTCGATTCCGAATTCGCAATTCGCAAATGACGAAGGGCGATCTCGACCATCACTGCTACCGCAACCCAACAGGCGGCAAATAGGTACGGGCCTTTGCGTAGGTGTGCAGGAACGACAGCCTCGATAAAACGGACAGACTTCTCATCCTCCTTACCGTGAATCACGTAAACATCGATTTCATCGCTCTTATCGAGCAGATCATCCACGACCGTCCCGAAGAGCAATCGCTTCCAGCGAGGCTGGTTTGTCTTCCCGATGAAGATCTTGGTCACATTCTGGGAACGGGCATAATCCAGGATCGTGCTCGTCACATCCTGGCCGGCCAGGGTGAGCGTCTCCGCACCAAGTTGCTCGGCCAGCCGAAAATGTTGCGAGATCTGCTGCTTGCCCCTGCTGCTCGTCGGCGCCCCCGTCAGATCAACCGAGACGGCTGTCCACGAGGCATCGAGGGCCACGGCCATGCGCTTGGCCGTTCGAATGACTCTCGTGGTGGTCGGGCTGGGACCAACGCAGACGAGCAAGCGGTCGCTCGTCGCCCAGGGTTGTTTGGCCGCTTGTTGCTTGCGGGCCGTCCGGACATCATCATGCACATGGCGAGCCGCCTGTCGTAATGACAATTCGCGCAGCGCCGTGAGGTTTCCTTTCTGAAAAAATTTCTGGATGGCACGCTGTGCCTGTTCAGGCAGGTAAATCTTCCCCGCGTTCAACCTGTGAAGCAGTTCCTCGGGAGTGACATCGACGAGTTCGAGTTCATCCGCCGCATCGAAGATTCGATCGGGAATCGTCTCCCGGACAATGATTCCGGTCACCTGGCCGATGACATCATTGAGCGATTCAATATGCTGGACATTCAGCGTGGTCCAGACATTGATCCCAGCATGCACAAGTTCTTCAATATCCTGCGACCGCTTTTCGTGACGCGAGCCGACAGCATTCGTGTGAGCCAACTCATCGACGAGCAGAATCTCCGGATGGCGTGCCAGGGCGGCATCAACATCGAATTCCTTGAGAGTCACCCCCCGATACGAGATTTCCCGCAAGGGGAGCACTTCAAGCCCGTCCAGTAGAGCCTGGGTTTCCGGACGTGCATGAGGCTCGATGTAGCCCACCACAACCTCGCGCCCTTGCCGCACAGCCTCGTGAGCCGACTCCAGCATCGAGTACGTCTTGCCGACGCCTGCCGCATAGCCAAAGAAGATTCTCAAAGAACCTCGCTTCGACTCCGAAGCCTCGGCCTTGATCCGGGCAAGCAGCGCGTCGGGGCTGGGTCGGACATCTTTCATGGCTAATCCTCAGCCCCATTATTGCTGCTGGTCGAGAGCGAGATTCAATCGGAGTACATGGACTCGTGGTTCGCCCAGGATGCCGAAGAGGCGTCCTTGGGTATTCGCAAGAATCAGGCTCCTCACGCGATCCTCCGAGAATCCGCGAGCTTTGGCCACTCGCGCAACCTGAAACTCAGCCGCCGCCGGTGAAATATGCGGATCGAGCCCGCTGCCGGAAGCGGTCACCAGATCCACGGGGATACTTCGCGCGGGAGTGCCGTCGGCGGTCAGCGCCGCGATACGCGATTCGGCGGCCGCTCGCAGGCCGGGATGGAGCGGCCCATAGTTCGAGCCTCCGGATGCGGCGGCGTGATACGGCACCGGGCTCGTGGCGGAAAGCCGGCCCCAAACGTATTTTGGATCGGCGAAAGGCTGACCGATCAAATCGGAGCCGATGACAGCCTCTCCGTTTTTAATCAGGCTCCCTTCGGCCTGGTGCGGAAATACGAATTGGGCGATCCCGGTCACGACAAGCGGGTAAATTCCGCCGGTGAGGATGGTAAGAACAAGGAGCATCAGGATTGCCGTACGCAGTTGACCGAGCATGGTATTTCTCCTCAAGCCACTCCGCAGAATGCCAACACGATGTCGATCGCCTTGATGCCGAAGAACGG
>CALKTZ010000823.1 GCA_937997355.1 uncultured Planctomycetales bacterium
GGGACTGGCTCGAAGCGAAGCGCCGTGCCTGTCCCTTTTTTTCGCGAGCCCGCGCCATTGCGAAGATTGGGAGACCTTCGGTCAGCCCTTTCGGCGGGGTCGGGAGACCCGCGCCGAACAGATCCCCTTCCCCCCCCACGAAACACGTTTGACCGTGATCCGCGTGATCTTCACCCTGAGTGGAATGCTCTTGAAAGGGATGCGAATGGACCTCTCGCCGATCCGCCTGTGCCTCGGTCTCGTGCTGACTTCGCTGACGTTCTGGCTTGCTTCCTCCGACGCCGCCGCGCAGCCGTTTTATCGGATGAATCGGCTCGTTGATCCCCCCTCGCAGGAGGTGATCGCCGAGTTCCCGGTCGGCGACTCGGGGGGACTGGAACCGAGGCGGGGGACCGCCTGGAAGGTGCAATACACCCGAGGGCTGCACAAAGGGCTCTACATCACGGGGGCCTGGTTCAAGCGAGACCTGGGGGAAGACTGGATCAAGATCCTCAACGATGCCCGCGTCGCGGACATGTTCGTGCCGTATCACCAGACGAGCTTCATCCGATTTTACGACCTGACGGGCTTCTCGTTCTCGCTGGCCCGGGTGCAGGCGGAGGACGCCGGGCCGTTCGGAACCCTGATGCCCCCCTTCGAGGGGGACCCGTACCCGACCGTCGTCAAGGAAGTGCGAGACCGGGGGGTGATCTGGAAGGATTATTCGCGAGGTGTGCGCCGTGGCCGCGAGATGGTCCTCTGGGCGGGGCTGGAGGCCGGGAACTACATGTACCTGATGTCCTACGCGTTCCAGGACGACGGCACGATCGCATTCCGCGTCGGGGCGACCGGCCAGAACCTGCCCGGGCAGCGACGCCAGGCGCACATGCACAATTCCCACTGGCGGGTCGACATCGACCTCGTCGACGGCGCGAAGAACTCCGCGATGATGATGAAGCATCTGGAAGATCCCCAGAGCCTTTCCGCCGAGGACATCAAGGACCCGTTCAACGGCGGGAACGAAGGGGGGATCGACTGGGACGACAAGGAATTCACCATGATCCGGGTGGAATCCGCCAAGAAGAACGCCAACGGCAACCTCATCTCCTACGACCTGATGCCGCTTCGGTACGGCTCGGCCCGACATCAGGAAGAATTCACGCATCACGACCTCTGGGTGAGCCGCGCTCATCCCGATCGGCCGATGGAATACCTCTTCGCCAATCTCCCCAATATCGTGAAGGACGAGGAATCGGTGGAGCAGGCCGACGTCGTCCTCTGGTATAGCGGGTCGGCCCATCATGAGCCGAGAGACGAGGACGGCAAATCCGGGGTTCGCCCCAGGATCTGGCCGGGGGACGATGCCTGGGAGGGCTCGGCGCTCGTCATGTGGAGCGGCTTCGATCTCCGCCCCCGCAACCTGTTCGACCGGACACCATTCTACCCATACACCCCCGCGCCCCCCGCCGAGCCCGGTGCCTCCTCGGGGCCGAACCCCCGCTGATTGGGATTCCCCCGCCGAGCCCGGATGCACGTCGCCACCGACAACGATCGTGGGTATCCTGATTCCCCTCGATGTCGTTTGATCGTGTTTGGAAAAGGATCGAGGAGACGAAACGTCGATGAAGTCGAACGTGAATATTACCGTGACCGAGCGGAATGGCCGGAAGTATGCCTCCAGCGGGTCATCCTGGGAGCCGGTGATCGGCTATTCGAGGGCGGTCCGGACCGGCGACCTGATTTCCGTCACCGGGACCGTCGGCGTCGAGGCCGACGGCCAGTTCGCCCCGACCTTGAAGGCGCAGGCCGAGCGGGCGCTCGTGATCATCATCGCGGCGATCGAGGCTCTCGGCGGGAAGGTGACTGACGTGGTGCGGACGCGCATCTACGTCACGAACATCGATCAGTGGAAGGAAGTCGGCGAGGCCCATGGCAAGGTCTTCGCGGATATCCGCCCCGCCACGACGATGGTCGAGGTCCCTCGCCTCATCGACGCCGCGGCGCTCGTCGAAATTGAGGCCGACGCCGTGGTCTTGAATTGAGCTTTCTCGTGCGAAAGCGCCTCACGACGAAATCGAAGTAGCCATTCCTGGCGTGTCACGGCCCCGCGCGGAGATCGTCGGGGATGGGGTGATTCGCCAGGAAGTAGACATACGAGGCCACCGCGCGAAGATCGGGGGGATCGAGCACGCGGCCCCAGCCCTCCATCCGGGTATTGGGGATGCCGTCGGCGATCACGCGCATCACCTGCTCGGGGGTCGATCCGTGCTTCCATTCGGCGTCGGTGAGGTTGCCCGGAGGGGGGCCGATCAGGTTCTTGGCGACCGGCCCATCCCCCTTGCCGTCAAGGCCGTGGCAGGCCATGCAACGCGCCATGTAGATGGTTCGCCCCTGGTTCAGCAATGGGTCCTTGGCCACTTCCGGCGGCGGGGGCTCGATCGGCTTATTGAAGATGGCATAAGCCAATCCCCCGGCGAGGACGATGGCGAGCATCCCGCCGAGGATCCATCGGATCGGAATCGAATCGTCCGGGACGAAAGGATCGGGGTCGTCGATCGCCACGGGAAGGGACCTCGCGGTTCGGTTCTCGGTTGTTGGGCTTGAGTGTGCGATGGGCCTTGCCCCGCGAGGCGATTATACCGCAACTCCGATACCGATTGGTCGAGTCTCGGGTGGTCGAGTCGGAATTCCTCCGGGATGATTACGAGCGAGGCGGCTTCAGGAATCGCCGCTGGCGGAAGAGGTTGCCGGTTCGGGCTTCGGCTCGCATTCCTCCCCCCGGGCGATCGGGAAGATCACGCGGAACCGCGTGCCGACATCGGGCGTGCTCTCGACTTCCAGGCGTCCGCCGTGGTCGTGAACGATCCCGTGGGAGATGCTGAGGCCGAGCCCCGTCCCGTCGCCGACATCCTTGGTCGTGAAGAACGGGTCGAAGATTTGCGGGATCACCTCGGAGGG
>CALKTZ010000824.1 GCA_937997355.1 uncultured Planctomycetales bacterium
CTCTACCGTCTGGTACGCCATCGGATCGACGCCGAGGCCGAGCTTGCCTGCGATACCTGGGTCGTCGCGATGTTGCCGGAAGAACGGCTCGTCTATGCCGAGTCGCTCGTCGAGGTCTGTTCGGGACCATCGCGTTCGAGGTCCCGCGCGTCGGCCCGAATCGCGCCCCCCGCGCTGGGGCTGGGGGTCGCGGGACCGGGAGCCTTTCTGGAGAGGAGATTGCTCATGATTCTGCGTGAACACATGCCATGCCGGCCTTCGTCCTCGATCGTCCTCGCGGCCGGCTTGCTGCTCGTCGCGGCAACACCCGCCTGGACCCTCGCCCGATCGGCCGAGGAGAAAGACAAGGATTCGGACCCTCCCAGGGGAGCCGCCGTGACGACCGTCGAGGGGAAGCCCAGGCTTGATCCGGTCGTGGTCGAAGGGAGCGATTCCAGTCAGACGTTCTCGGCCAAATCCCTCAAGGCCACCGGCAAGCCGACGGTGAAAATCGTTGAGGGAACCAAGGGAAAACCCGGCGGCGAGACGGTGGTCACGGGCGAAGCTGTCACACTGGTGGTCACGGGCGAAGCTGTCACGCCGCCCGATGTTGCGAGAGCCAAGACCGTGAAGGGGACCAAGAGCAAGGCCGCCGAAGGGCAAGTCGATCCGGTGACCGTGACGGAGGACGATCGGCCGCCGGCTCCGCCCGCCCCCTCGTCGTTCCAGTTTCATGAGGATGAGGATGTGGCCGCTGAGGTCGCCAAGTTTAAGGCCGAGGCCGCCAGGCTCCGAAAACAGGGCCTCTCTCGCCCTGTGATCTCTCTCGGTGATGAACTCGGTAAACTTCAAAAACTTGCCGAGGATGCCAGACGCCAGGCCAATCAGATCGAAGAGCAACTGGCCGGGATCGAGAAGACGTCGAGGGATTTCCAGCACGATCCGGCCGCGAAACGTCTCGCCATAAAACTCGAATTACTCAGGAAAGATGCAGATCAGTATCAATTATCATATTCTCGAGTATTACGTATCAAAGATCAAATGATCATGGAGGATTTCCGGAAACGCCCCGAGATCGCCGACTTGATCAAGGAGGTCAAGCAGAAGGAGAAAGAACTGGATCGCGTTAGGAAGCTCGCTCGGACGCGGGACGATCCGGCGCTGAATCGGTTGTTGCAAGAAATCACGGAATTGGACAAACAGTACCAGCAACAGTGGGAACGACATTACGAAGCGATTTGCAAGCAACTGGTCGAGGAAAAAAACGAAATCAAACAGCTCGAGGAGCGACTGGCCGAGATCAAGAAGAAGGCGAAGGATTTCCAGCATGATCCGGCCGCGAAATATTTTGTTGAGGAGCTGAATCGGCGTCGAGGCGACCTGCTGACACTCGATCCGGAGATGGCGCGTCGCGAGCATCGCCAAAGATTTGGTGGCAGTAAATTCCTGGACGACCGCAAGGCGCTGAAAATACGCGGCGAGATCGGCATTACCAAGGCTGAGCTGGACCGTGTCCGGAGCCTTGCAAAATCGGAAAACGATCCCGCGGTGAAGGCCTTGGAGAAAAGGCTCACTGAATTGGAGGCCCAGTATCGGGCGCAAATGGACGCCTTCGCCCGGGCTCAAGCGCCGAAGATCGCCGCCAAGGACAAATCCCGCGAGCGTCGGATTCAAGCCATCGAGGCGACGATCCAGAAGCTGCTGCAAGAAGTGAAGCAGCTTCGCGAGGAAGGGGAGCAGGAAGATGAGGAAGAACTTCGGTGACCCTATCGGTAACTCGAAGGTTGGGGGACCTTGGGTCGTAGTATCGGCGGGGTCGGGAGACCACTGCCGAATAGTGAATGGACAAATGAAGGTGCAAGAACGTCCCCCCTCTCGGAGGGGGGATACAGGGGGGTTCTTCATCGCGAGCCCCCTGCCCGAGACTCCCCCCGTGGCCCCCCTCCGAGAGGGG
>CALKTZ010000825.1 GCA_937997355.1 uncultured Planctomycetales bacterium
GCCGAGGGCTCGGCGGCATGCACGGCCGTTGCCAGGGCGCAAAGCAAGATCGAGAGGAGCCCGAAGGGAAGGACGTTCATGGGATGGTGACTCCGCGAAATCGAGAGCAAGATGACCGGGACGAGACGTGTGCCAGGATGCGAACATCGTACTACGGTTTGTTGACGCCGGGCACCCGGACGCCATCGAAAAAGGAGCGAACATCGTGCGAGTTGGATTCCGGTCGGTTCTCGGGTTGAGTCTTTTCCTGCTCCTCCTGGCGGGATGCCGTCCGGACGAGGGGGCATCCCGGGTTGCGGCTCCCGCATCGAATGCATCCCCCGATCGCGAGCGGATCACCCAGGTTTCGATCGCCAACGGCCTGATGCTCGGGCGTTACGACGGGCTCTTGCCGATCTCCGATCTGCTCCGCTACGGCGACTTTGGCCTGGGCACGCTCGATCATCTGGATGGCGAGATGATCATCCTGGAGGGGCGGGTCTATCGAGTCCAGGGGACTGGCGAGGTGGATGAGGTTGGCCCCGGTCGCTCGACGCCGTTCGCGATCGTCACCCGGTTCGACCCCGATGGCGAAATCTCTTGTCCCATTGTGGACAATCTTTCCGACCTGGATTCTCGGCTCGATGCCGCCCTGCCCTATCAGAACAATTTCCTGGCGATCCGGATCGACGGCCGGTTCGCGTCGCTCACCTTGCGGAGCGTGAACCGGCAGACGCCCCCGTATCGACCGCTCGCCGAGGTGGCGAAGGGGCAATCGGTGTGGACCCGCGAAAACCAGGCCGGCACCTTGATCGGCATCCGATCGCCGGCCTGGTCCGACGGGCTCAACGTCCCCGGCTATCACTGGCACTTCCTCTCGGACGACCGCAAGACCGGGGGCCATGTGCTCGACTGCCGGGTTGTTTCCGGGACGGTGAAGTACGACGTGCGACGGGACTGGCTGGTCAAGCTCGACGGCTCGGCCGAGTTCAACGCGCTCGACATCACCCGGAACAAGGAACTCAGCCGCGACCTCCGCCGCGTGGAAAGCTCGCGGGGCGATGCGGACCGGGAGAAGGGGAAAGGGGCCGATCCCCGGCCCGATTGAGATCCGGTGATGGGCGAAGCCAATCGCTCAAATCGGAGATGAAAAATAGCTTGAAATCTCGTCGATGAGGGGTTCCAGGTTTGCTTCGCCGTCGAAGATTCGGACGTTCGGCTCATCGGGGCCGGGGAGTTCGAGTGTCGCGAACTGAGATTTCACGAGGGTTTCGGGGAAGAAGGCGTGATGCCGGGCGTGGGCGCGTTCGAACGCCGTCTGGTAGGAGACGACCAGGAAGGCGATCCGAAGATCGGCGGGGGACGAGTCGCCGATCAGGTGCCGGCGATGGCCGCGCTCCAGGCAGCTCGCGGCGATCACGAGCCGCTGTTGATCGGCGATCGCCTGGACGATCCGCTCCCGGATCGCGTCGAGCCAGGGCTCGCGATCGTCGTCGTTGAGGGGAACCCCGGCGTGCATCTTGGCGACGTTCGACGCCGGGTGGAGATCGTCGGCATCAAGGAACCTCGCCCCGCTCTGCTCGGCCACCCCCCGCCCCACCGTCGTCTTGCCGCTGCTGGAAACCCCCGCGACGATCAATACGCTCATGAGCACGACCTTGATTTCGAGGGGGATCGATTTTCGCATGCAATATTCGCAAATCCCTTCCATGATTGCTATGTTGTAGTGTTGAGAAGAAGTCCACCCCACGTCAGGAAATGACCATGCCAATTCAGGTTTTTCCGATTCCAAATTACACGGGCAACAGGATGGACCTTCTCTTGTGCGACCCAACCGACAACAAGCCTGGTAGTCCAGGTGTTGTTCACTATGCTTATACGGTTGGGGCTGACAAGGATGTTGTAACCCGACGTTCCATGCCTTGGATGAAAACCCAGGATTTCATAGGGGCATACCAGCGTCAGCATCCAGAGGTTATCGAAAGGCTCAAATCGGGACGTGGATATCGGCCCGGTGAATGTGTCCTCGACCGGTCCGAAGGGCCGACTGCGGAATCCGAACATGACGCAATTATCCGCCTCGGATCGCTCGAATTGCTGGGGAACATCTCCTCGGGGCGCCTTGCCCCGACGGATAAGGATCCTTTTCCGCATCAACTTGCCTTACAGCAACATGTCCGCGACTTAACGGTGCGAGAAGGGATTAGGCGGATACTAATTGCGGACGAGGTTGGCCTCGGTAAGACGATCGAAGTGGCGTTGATTCTGCGGGACATACTCCTGGCTCGTGGCCGGGTGGATGACTTTCGCTGCCTCTATCTGACATCGGGAGGCCTTGTGGATGACGCAGTTGCTAAACTGACGGACGTTTTGAGTGGCAGTATCGACGACCGAAAAATCGTGGCGACAGTGTCTTCGTTCAGGCAGTATGGGAAAGAAGATACCAATGGGGTGCATGTTGCCAGCATGCATGCCGCGAGACTCTACGTTAGCGAGAACAAAAAGAAGAATCTACAACCTGGCAATCGTCCCCAGATCGTCATCATCGATGAATGCCACCACGCGGCCAGCGAAGGCGAACTAGCCTGCGCGGAGTTCCGACGGTCGGATGCGACCCAAACTTATGTGGCGGTGAAGCAGTTGCTGTCAGGCGAGTTCTGGCCAGGTTCCGAGCCGCCGGAACTTGCAATTCTAATGAGCGCGACGCCGTTTCGATCACGTGCCCAGTTCGTCAACCTACTTCGGTTGCTCACGGATGGGGTATCGCGGGCGGACGGGACTCGGTTCAAGGCGTTTAACTCCGGAGTGAGTGCCGCGCAACTCCAAAGCGTCCTCCAAGAGGACAATACCGCCGTAACAGTCGTGTGGCGACAACAAATCGACCCGAGCGTCCGCTCCTGGACCGGAAAACGGATCTTTCCCAATCTCAACATCGTCCGGCCGCATTCGGAGTCGGAAGAAAACCCCGCAGTGCCACGGTTGCCGGCCCCCAGCTCCAAGTTTCTCGATCTTCTGGCAGAAGTGAAGAGTACCGTTGCGCGGATCGCTAGGATGCACGGTCAGAGATTTGGGGGGTTCGCAATTGCCCAGTTGGAAAAGAAGCTGACCAGTAGTTCGATCGCCGGGGCATGCACCTTATTTACATGGGCGGTGAGGCACTGCGAGTGGGCCACCAAGGACGAGTTCAATAAAGACAAGCAGCCAGGAACGGAGGGGCTACGCCGCCTCATCCGCTCAATCTCTCAGCGGATCGCGGAAGGAAACCAACAAACAAAAGCAGAACACGCCACGGTCAGTTTTCCGAGTGATAGGTTCGCTTTTCCTGCAAACGTTCTCGCACAACAAAGGGGTTCGATCGATAAAATTCAGGAATATTCCAAGGTCCTTCGAGATTCTGATTCGGACGAAGCAAACTGGCTTGCCGATGATGATGAAATATGTAAATTAGTGGATTTTGGAGAACGGCTTCTCGGGGTCGCGCCGGAGGGAGAGAAAGTGGAGGGGGCGCAAGACACCAAACTGCAGTGGCTCCATGAGATGCTTGGGCGATTCCCGGATGGCCGCTTCATTCTGTTCACTGAGAGCCTCCAAACTTGTGAAATTCTTAAGAATGCGCTCGGCAACAAGTGTGCCGTCCTTGAAGGTAGTATGAGCAAGGCCAAGCGGTTTGACGCAGTAGAAGCACTCCGCGATCCCAAAGGTACGGTTCGCATCTTGGTTGCCACGTCGGCAGCCAACGAAGGTATCGACCTCCAGGTGGCCAACAGGGTGATTCACTGGGATCTCAGTTCGTCTCCCGCGACGTTGATGCAGCGGAACGGCCGAGCGGCCCGCCTTGGCCAAATCCAGGACGTCGTGGCGTATTATCTGATCCTTCGCGGAACTCACGAAGACAGGCGGGACAGCAGCCTACAGCGGAAGTTCGCCGAACTCGGCATTGACGATGAAGCGATGAAGAGTCGGATTCTCGGCTCACTCAGCGAAGAGGAAGAGCAACAACTCGATGAAGCTATTGAGGAGAACGATGACCATTTAGCTGGCGACATCCTCAAGAGAGCGGCCAAGGATAATGAGGAGATGGATCGCGCACTCGAAGCCATCCGCAGGAATCTCCAACCCGCACAGGTTCTGAGCCGCGATGATCTGGCTAAGAGACTCTCGAACTGGTCAAAGATTGGTCTTCCGGAGTCTGCGATGGAAATCAAGTTCAAGTTCACAGAGATTCCTTGGAACCGACCCATCTTCGACACGATTAGCAGGCTTGAACCCGCCCTGGCAACCACTGCGCAAATGGAACTCAAAGATATTAAACAGACAGTCGTATTCGACCCGGAGTTCCTACTGTTCGGGCCGAAGCTCACTCCGGAGAGGCCGCGACTTGCCGGTCTACCCCCATGGATCAATAAACCCGATCGATTCGATAAGT
>CALKTZ010000826.1 GCA_937997355.1 uncultured Planctomycetales bacterium
GGGCTTTTTCCTCGCACGGGTCTGAAGACCCGTGGCACCCATCGGCTACCTTGATAAAACGAATTTCAAACTCACCACACGAGGAGGGAATCGCCGTGAATGTCCTCTTTCTCCACGACGCATTCCCGGCGCAGTTCGGCCGGCTCGCCCTGGAGCTGACCAAACGCCACAACTGGAATTGCACGTTCCTGATCCAGAGCCTCTCAAGCTGCCCGACGCCGACCGTCGAGATGCTCCAATCGCTGGCGATCATCCAGGTCCCCGCCATCGAAGAGGAACAGCCCAACGAGGGGACCCCCTGGCCGAAGATTTACGGCAAATATCTCGAACAGTGCCGCAATCTTTACGATGTCCTGCGATCGCGTCCGGAGCTGAAGCCCGACCTGATCGTCGCGCACGGTGGCCGAGGCGCGCCCACCCCGCTGCTCCGGGATCTCGTCGATTGCCCGATCATGGTTTATTGCGAATACTTTTTCGCGACGAGCCATTCGGACATCTCCTACCGGATCGACCTCCCCCCCGCCGAGCCCGCCCCGTTCTTCCCCCGCTGCATCAACGCCCCGGCGCTCCTGGGGCTCGTGGATGCCGACGCCGGCTACTCGGCGACTCACTGGCAGAAGCAGACCTTCCCCAAACGATTCCACCCGAAGATCGAGGTCGCCTTCGACGGGATCGACACCGAGATGTACAAACCCGGCCCCGCCCCTCGGAGAATCGGCGATCGGACGATCTCCCGGAACACCAAGATCGTTACCTATGTGGCGCGAGGGCTGGAATCGATCCGAGGCTTCGACCTCTTCATGAAGGTGGCCGACCGGATCGCGCGAGAACGCCCCGACGTCCTCTTCGTGGTGGTCGGCGGCGATGAGATCCATTATGGCTGGGACAAGCTGCACACCGGCGCCCCCAGCTTCAAGCAATGGGTCTTCGACCGGGGAGATTACGACCTGTCGCGGTTCCTGTTCCTCGGCCGCATCCTCCCCGAACAGCTCGCCGACATCCTGCGGATCAGCGACCTGCACATCTATCTGACCGCGCCGTTCGTCCTGTCGTGGTCCCTCTTCAATGCCATGGCGAGCGGCTGCGTGGTGCTGGGATCGGTCGGCCCCGTGCGCGAGGCGATCGAGCCCGGCGTGAACGGGCTCGTCGAACCCCTCTTCGACCTCGATCGCCTGACCGACGCCGCCTTGAGCGTCTTGAATGATCCGGGGACCTACGCCCCGCTGGCCCAGGCCGCCCGGGAGACGATCGAGGAACGTTACAGCCTCGAAACCTGCATCCCCATCCTGAAGGAGATGTTCGAGCGGGTGCAGGCGCGAGGCCCCATCTCCTCGCCGTGGTCGGTCAGGACATGAGGTGCCGATCGTCGTTCCAGAGCAGTATGACCGGCGAGTTCAGGTTGTGCTCGTACGAAAGGATGCTGAGCGTCGCCGTGCTGAGGCGGAAGAGCCGCCCGTCGGACGGCGGCAGCCCCAGCCAGCGCGCGGTCAGCACGCGCAGGCAATGTCCATGTCCGAAGAGCAGGACATCGCCATCCGCGCCCCGGGCGCGGGCGATCACCCGATCGACGCGTTTCCCGACTTCTTCGGGAGACTCTCCGCCGGGGCAACCGTCCTCGAACACGTTCCAGTTCGGCTTCCTGGTCTGAATCTCGGAGGTCAGGAGCCCTTCATAGTCTCCGTAGTCCCATTCCGCGAGATCGGGATCGTTCTCGACAAGTTCCCCGTACGAGGCCAGGTCGCAGGTCCGTCGGGCACGCTGCAACGGGCTGCTCAGGACGAGCGCGAAGGGAGTTCCCTGCAATCGCTTGCCGAGCCGGATTCCCTCTTCCTCCCCCTTGGCGGTGAGCGGAATGTCCGTCCGTCCGGTGTGCTGCCCCGACAACGACCACGCCGTTTCCCCATGACGCGCCAGATAAACCTTCGGTAGTGATGGGCTCAAGTCACGCTCCCCGTAGTTCATTCGATGATGCCGCCGCCGTCACACGATGCCCGGGGCTCCGTCCATACTAGAGTAGATCGCGCGACAAGTCTGCGGGTCGAACCGTTCTTCGTCGAACC
>CALKTZ010000827.1 GCA_937997355.1 uncultured Planctomycetales bacterium
CGTGGCGGCCCTCATGATCGCCGGGTCGTGCCGGATCTTCCGGGTCAGGATCGGATCCAATTCGGCCGGCGCATCCCAGACCGATCGGATCTCCGGGATCGGCGAGAGCGCCCGATCGAGGTGACTGGCGAGCCGGGCGTGGCCGTCGTCGTTGGGATGATAATCCTGGGGATCGACCGTGAGCGTGGAAGGGTCGAGACCTTCAAAAGTATCCGACACGTCGACGATGTGGGAGAAGCCGGCCTTGCGGGCAACCTGCAAGAGCTGGGCGTGCTCCGCGGCGGTCGGGGTACGCCCGACCCGAGGGACCAGCGCCCACACGATGGGGATCTTCCGCGATCGGCTCTCGGAGACCATCGACCGATAAACGCCCGAGAGGATGTCCCAGTGCCAGGGTTTCAGCAGCCTCTTGTATCGCTCGTAGCTCCCCCCCGGATGGGCGCCGACTTGCTTCAGGACGTCGCTGTAAAGCGGGGAATCCCAGCCGAGCCCGCGAGCGAGCAAGACCCGGAGCCTCCGCTCGTCCCAATCGATGTCCGCCGCGGTCGCCTCGTAGATGATCAGGTCCGGCTCCATCGGCCAGCCGATCTGGGCGAAGTGGCTCCATCGCTGGCCCGGCGAATGCCCGGGGACGGCGCAGTTCACGATTTCGACGGTTGGGCCGCCGCGCGTTTGCGACCGATCGTTCCAGGCCCGTTCCAGGATCGATTCGAATCTCGCCTCGGCATCGACCCCCCAGCCTGCGCCGATCGAATCGCCGACCAGGGCGATGCGGAATGTGTTCGGCGGTTTCGGCGTGTCGTAGGGCCGATCGCGCATCCCTTGCGCGTTCGTGATCCAGCGGACGCCGCCGCTCTCCACGTCGCCGTCCGGCCGGAAGACGATCTCGCGCAGGTCGTCGACGTGTTCGATCAGCGGGGTCTCGTCGAAGGACGCCGACCAGAGCCCGGCCCGGACCTTGTAGGTCCGCGAGTGAGAATCTCCGGGGCCACCCGATGAGAGACGGTCGAGCCTGTGGTCCCCCTCGGAATCCATCAATTGTTCGTAATACCGATGCTCGACGCGGTCGTAATCCGCCCGGTTGAGGAGATCGTCGCGCAGGCGGTCTCGGAGCCGGGTCAGCCCCGAGGATCGGCAGATCGAGAGCCGATCGGAGGCCAGCCCGCATGCCAGGAGAGCCAGCATCACGAGGAGCTGTCGAGGCATGATTACAGTCCCCGGAGACCTCGGTCGAGCATGTCGAGCCACGCCGAGACGCTGGGGCTCGACCAGAGCGACCAGAGCAGGGTGATCGTCAGGAACGTCGCGGCGGTCCTGAGGGCGCGGACGGCCAGCGGCCGGATCGATTGCCGCCATGGGGTCGGCCCCGCCTTCCTGGCCGGCCTCCGCACGCGACTTCGCCGCGCATCGAGCTGGACGTTGATCAGGACCAGCGTACCGAGGATGCCCCAGAACAGCCCATCCGTGACGCTGAATCCCCACGTCCCCCGGAGCCAGTACGACTGATAGGCGTGGAGGATCCACGTCGCCCCGAACACCACCAGGGTGGCGACGGCCAGCGCGGCCGGCTGGGGCCATCGCTTGAGCTTGAAGACGACCGGATTGAAGAAGATCCGCACCATGAAGTCTTTCCAGTAGATGTTGATCCGTCTCCAGTAATCCGTGAAGCCGGTCGCCAGCAGGAAGTGATGGTGGGTATCCGGGAGTTGATGGCCGAAGAGGTGGAGCATCCCGCACGCCATGTGGAACTGGCCGGACACGCGCAGGTACAGGAGATAGTTGCAGACCAGATAGCTCAGCAGCATCGTGAGCCCCTGGACTTCCGCGGGGGGGACCAGCATGTCGCTGTGGTAGATGAGCCGATAGCAGAGGAGATGCACCGTCCCGCGGAACATCATCTGGAGCCCTCGGCGGTGGAGGGCATGCACGTCGTCCGCGAAATACCCGCGCTGCAAGGTCCGATAGTCCACGACCGGGAAGTGCATGAAGCACGAATTGGGCAGGAGGAAGAAGTAGCCGAGCGTATCGACCAGGGGCTCGCGCTTCTTCGCGTGCTTCAGCTCGTACATGTAGATGATCATTCGAAACATGAAGATCGAGCCCAGCACGGGCCAGACGATGTCGGGGATCGCGGTCGCGACGGTCTCGGGCCGGGCGAAGGCCATCGCCGTCCCGACGCCCGCCACGAGTCCGGCGCGGAGCTTCCAGGCGATCGGCAGGTAGCAGATCCCGATCAAGGCCGACGCGAAACCGAGCACGATCGCGGCGGTCTCGGTGCCGAAGACCCCGAACATCCCGGCGATCGAGGTGGCGACGAAGAGGGGCTTCTTCCACCGATAGGGGGTCAGGTAATGGACCGGGAGGGCCATGATCGCGAGGCCCACCAGCATCTGAAACGCACGCCCCTCGATGCGGTAGACCTTGAAGACGGCGAAGAGGAGCGCGAGGTGCGTGCATGTGAGCAGAAACGGGCGCAGGCTCCTGCGGCAAGCTTCCGGCTCGCCGGCATAGAGGCCGTCCCACTCGCGGAGGCGTGTCGAAGGCGATTGCGATCCTTCCCCCGATGGACGCGGGGAAAGGAACCGGCGATGTGGCACCGACTTCGTCGTGGCCGAATCCTTGATTTGCTGCCCCATGAAACGGCCCCTCCTGACTTCCGTGTCGATCGTTCTCCGAAGTCGGCCGACGATACCGCCTCGAATCCACCCGAGTATGCGAGTGTTCAAAACCAATCGTCCGCCACTTCGATCGGGCGACGCGATGGATCGGCTCGGAGGGGGACGCCGCAGAAAGGAACGAAGCGTCCGATTGGAAGGATGGGCCCGCGATTCTCTCGAATCTCTCAAGGTTGATGGGCGGGGACCGGTTCATCCTTGAACCGGTGAGTTCCCCGCTGCGGCCGCACCATCCTTAGTTCGCCTCCTAGATCCGTCGACGTCGGTCCGTCCTGAGAATTCACGGGTAAATGATGATCGAGCGATCCCCCGGTGTTCGGGCTCACGGGGGCGATGACCGAGTCATTTTCCCCCCGAGAACACCATGAAATCCGCTGGAGATTCAGGTTCTCGTCTCGATGATCCAGGCGATATACCCGATGGGCTCGATCGTTGTCAACCCGACTGGGCGACTCCGAAAAGCCCCGTGGGAATGGACCTCTTCCGTGGGATTGGACTTAGAGCGAGTCGAAAAAATGATCGGCATCTTCGGGGGTGTCCGGGCGGCGAGATCCTTCGGTCCTGCATATCGGCGTTCACGAGAATGCGGTCTCTTCGTCGCCTCGACTCGCCATCATGATCGCTGCGACAAGATGGGAAATGTGGGTCCCTTCGAGGATTCAGGATTGGATTACTTGTTTTCGCCTGGCAATCGTTGATTGCGCGGTCAAGCCGTCGAGGAGTGTGGCGTCTCTCGGAATCGATGGGCGCACCCGAAGAAATTCGCGCGCCTCGACGGGAATTGTCGCAGTTGCTAGGCTGATGACGAGCCCATCCAGGGGATGGATCGGCCGGAGACTTGGAGCGAGTCGTCCCGCAGATGGCAGATTCTGATCGCAACAATTCGAGCGGTTTGGGTGCCCCGCTTCAGAACGCCCAATCCTCCGTGCTGGCGCTGTTCCTGCTGATGGCGACGGCGGCGGGCGTGCTCAATATGACACCGGCGAAACCGGGCGCGGGCTCCTCGGCGCAGGAGGCGGCGAGGAAGTCGGCCGCCCCGACGACCGCCACTCCGGGACCCCCGGCCAAGGCGGACTACGCCGATGCGCTCGAGGCCCTCGAACCGTTGACGCGGTTCCTCAATCTCGCGAAGAAGCCCGGTTCCCTCCAGGAGTTCGCGTCGAATCTCAAGGGCTACCGCCTGACGACCTTGATCGCAACCTTGTCGGACCCCAAGGACTCCCGACTCGGTTACGACTTCGATATGTCCCTTGAGGCCATTCAGCGCGCGATCGAGTCGGAAGGCTACACGCTCGACCGATTCCGTCTCCCCTGGATCGATGGGGCCCCGACGACGGCCCCCCCCGGGACGACCGCGGCAACGCCTTCGACCGCCGCGCCCGCGACATCGGGCGCCCCGGCGTCAAGCAGCCCGGCCCCCGCGACATCGACGGCGGCCATGCCTCAAGGCCCTCGATACGAACGTCAGCCGGGAACGATCCTCTATCGGATGGATCGCAAGCCGGGTGCGCCCGGAGAACCCGATCCTCCGCAGGACCTCCTTCTCCTGATGATCGTGGGAGAGACGCCGACCTGGGGGATCCAGTACGAGGCGTTGCAAACCAGCCTGACAATCGCCTGGATGCTGGATTCGCTGCCGAATCAATCGAATCTCACGCTCGATCGCGAGTCGGTGATTCGGATTCTGGGGCCAACCTTCTCCGGCACGGCCGATTCGCTCGCACGCGGGATCAAGAGCTGGGCCGACGAACTCCCGGCGCGACGAGACACGCGCATCTGGGCCTGTTCGGGCGCGGCGACCGCGGTGAGCAAGCCCGCTTTCGAACGGCTCTGCCTGCCGGCGAAGGTGATTTACTCCGCCACCGTGATCCCCGACGAAATCCTGCTCCGCGCCGTCTATCGCTACCTCGCCCGGCCGAGCCTGCGAGGGGTGGATCCGAATGCGCCGACCATGCCCGACGGGACGATTGCACTGCTCGTCGAAGGGGGCTCGGGCTACGGCTCCGCGGTGGCGGGGGGATACGGCACGAATAGCTCCAATGACATCGAGCGGCGGATCATCACGATCCCGTTTCCCGGCCAGATCAATCAGATTCGGATCGGGCAGGCGAGCCAGGAGGCGGGGGGTGGCCGCGGCCGCGTGACCATCCCGCTCGACCCTCCATCGGGCCGGATGAGCGACCATATCCCTTCGCTCTCGCCCCAGATGACCGTCGCCACCGACAGCCTGATCCTCTCGGACATCCTGGGCACGATCTCGGACGAAGAGGTGCGGTATGTCGGCATCGTCGCCACCGATATCCTCGACGTGATGTTCCTCACCAAGCTGATCCGGGACAATTGCCCCGATGTTCAAATCTTCCTCGTCGGAAATGACCTCCGCTATACCGACCCACAATTCACGCTCGACTTCCGGGGGACGATCATCGCTTCGAGCTATCCGCTCGATTCGAGGGCGCAGGTCTGGTCCTTCCCCTTCAAGGGGAATAGCGTCCGTCGCCTCTTCGCCAGCGAATTCGACATCGGTCGTTACAATGCCGGCCTGGTCCTGCTCAATGCGCGGCCCAATCCCGAGGATCAGAATCGATTGATCATCGAGCCCGATCAATCCGAAGACATGATCGCCTATGGAAAGCCGTTCGCGGCGACTTCCTTCGATTCGTTCAACCGGAGGCCGCAAATCTGGATCAATCAGGTCGGCCAGGATGATCTCTGGCCGCTGAAGGTGGTGCCGATCAGTCGGATCGGCCCGGAGAATCGCAAGATGGCCGAGGATCTGATCCCGGCGGTCGTCAGCCTCGATCCGCAGCAAGATCAGGCGCCCGAGTACAGCATCGGTTACGATTTTCCGCTCGGCTGGAAGCTGGTCGTCGTCGCGCTCAGTCTATTCGGCCTGTGCCTGGTCGCCACGATCGCCTACGCGAACTTTTCGTCGGGGCGAAACGAGCGCGGCGTGAGCTGGTTCACCACGGCGTTAGGGCCATTCAAGGTGGATCGAAGCGACAATCTCGAACGGCATTGGTTCTATCTGACGTTGCTCAACCTGACGGTCCTCATCCCCTACTGTAGCGTGGTCGGGCCGCTGGACTTACTCCTCTCCTCGCGCGGGTTGGAGGACGGCCAGGAGGCGGATCTGGCCTCGGTCCTCCTCGAACCTCATCTCTACCTGCTGGCCATCCTGTCCTGGGTGACGCTGATCACCTTGCTCGTCCCTCCAGCCTGGGCCATGATTCAGATCCTGGCGACCCGACTTGCCGCAGTTC
>CALKTZ010000828.1 GCA_937997355.1 uncultured Planctomycetales bacterium
TTCGACGCCGAAGCGACCCTCGCCCAGATTTTGCGGCTGGAAGAAGCGGGCTGCGAGATTGTTCGCGTGACGGTCCCCAAGAAGGAAGACGTCGAAGGGGTCAAGCTGATCCGGGATCGGATCTCGATCCCCCTCATCGCCGACATCCATTATGACTATCGCATGGCCCTGGCCTGCCTGGAAGCGACGACCCCGAGCGGCAAGCGGGCCGTTGACAAGATCCGCATCAATCCCGGCAATATCGGCGGCATCGAGCGGTTCAAAGAAGTCGTCCGCAAGGCTAAGGACAAGGGCGTGCCGATGCGGATCGGCGTGAACTCGGGAAGCCTCGAAGAGGACTTGATCGAGAAGTACGGGTTCCCCTGCCCCGAGGCGATGGTTGAGAGTGCCCTTCGAGCCATTGAAGTCGCGGAATCGCTCGGCTATCACGACATGATCGTCAGCCTCAAGGCGAGCCATGTTCCCACTGCCGTCGAGTGCTACACCCTCTTCGCACAAAAGAGCGGATATCCCACTCACGTCGGGATCACCGAAGCCGGCTCCAAGGACTACGGAATCCTCAAGAGTTCAGCGGGGATTGGGGCCATCGTCTTGCGAGGGATCGGCGATACGATTCGCGTCTCCCTCCTGGGCGATCCCGTGCCGGAGATCGCCGCCGGTTTTGACATCCTCCGCGCCTGCGATCGTCGGGTGACCAAGCCCGAAGTCGTGGCCTGCCCCACCTGCGGGCGCCTCGACATCGACCTGGAGCGCATCGTCGCCGAGGTTGAAGAACGGATGAAGCATTTGAAGAATCCCATCCGCGTCAGCATCCTCGGCTGCCTCGTCAACGGCTTCGGCGAGGCCAAGGAGGCGGACCTGGGGATCGCCGCCGGGAGCGGCAAGGGAATCATCTTCAAGCGCGGTGTTCCGATCCGGCACGTCAAGGAAGCGGAAATGGTCGAGGCGCTTCTTGAAGAGGTCGCGCGATTCGAGGAAGAGACGGTCCCGCTCGCCTCGTACGTGGAAAAGGAAAAGAAGAAGCAGCAGAAGATGGCCTTGCCGGTCCTGAATTGATCGGCGATGTCTTTGCCTGTTCGGCGCGGGACTTTCGACCCGCTGAAACGCCCGACCACGGGGCTCCCACTCTTCGCGGTTGCAAAGGCACACGAAAAAGGGATAGGCACGCTGAATACCGCCGAGCCAGTCCCTTTTTCGCTGCGTCTTCATCGAAAAATCAACGTAGCTCAAGAAGTTCTCAGGCCAACCGAGACATATTTCGTCTCGACGTAAGCATCCAGCCCCTCGATGCCAAGTTCCCTGCCGAGGCCGGACTCCTTCATTCCTCCGAAGGGGCATTGAGGTGTCGCGGGGACAGGGTCGTTGATGCCGATGATGCCCGCTTCGAGCCCTTCGGCCAGCCGGGTCGCGACGGTGAGATCGTTGGTGAAGACGTAGGCGGCTAGGCCGTAAGGGGTGTTGTTCGCCTCCGCGATCACGTCGTCGAGTTTGGAAAAGTCCAGCAAGGGCATGACCGGGGCGAACGGTTCCTCGGTCATGATCTTCATGGAACTGTTCACGTTCCGAATCACGGTCGGCTCGAACCAGTAGCCCTTTTCGAAGCGAGTCGAGCGGCCTCCGCCGGTGAGGATCGCGGCCCCCTTTCCTCGCGCGTCTTCGACAAGTTCGGACGTTTTCCCGAGCGCGCTCGATTCGAACATGGGGCCGACTTGTACTCCGGGTTCGAGCCCGTTGCCGATCTTCAGTCCGCGGGTCAGTTCCACGGCCGCGTCGACGAAATCCTTGGAGATCTTCTCATGGATATAGAATCGTGAAGGCGCGATGCAAACCTGGCCGTTGTTGCGGAACTTGCCGATGACGGCGGCCTGGGCCACCTGGGCCACATCCGCATCGGGGAAGACGATCAGCGGCGCGTGGCCGCCGAGTTCGAGGCTGAGCCGTTTCACCTGATCGGCCGAGCGTCGGATGAGTTCTTTTCCAACCTCGGTCGAGCCGGTGAAACTGATTTTCCGGACGGCGGGATGGGCGAAAAACGCATCGGCAATCTGTCGAGCGGGGCCGATCACCAGGTTGGCCACACCAGGAGGTAATCCCGCGTCCGCCAGGCACTCGAACATCTGGATGAGCGTCAATGGCGTTTGATCGGCCGGACGGCTCACGACGGTGCAGCCCACCGCCAGGGCGGGCGCAATTTTCCGACTCGGCAATGCCGCCGGGAAATTCCAGGGGGTGATCGTACCGACGATCCCCACGGGATGTTTGATTGCGTAATATCGCTTGGCGATGTTGGTCGGAGGAATGATCCGACCATACGATCGTTTCCCTTCCTCGGCGAACCACTCGAAAGTATCCGCCGCGTGCAAGACCTCGGTCCTGGCTTCGAGGAGAGGTTTGCCTTGCTCCTGGGTGAGTGTCTGCGCAATCCGGTCGGCGCGTTCCCTCATCAGCTCCGCGGTTCGTTTCAGGATTTTCGCCCGATCGTAGGCAGACAGTGCCTTCCATGTCGGAAAGGCGCGCGCAGCAGCCTCAATGGCCCGATCCCCATCCTCGCGCGAGCCGTAGGCGACTTCCGCGATGGTGGACTCATCGGCCGGATTGATGACAGCCAAGGTCTTTCCATCGGGGGCATCGCACCATTGGCCGTTGATATACATACGTGTCGGAATGCTTGTCGCCGCTGTCGAAGACATCGCGTTTTAACTCCCTTTCGCTCGCCGGTCGGGGCTCGGGTGGCCGGAAAAGTTGGCCGGCAAAATGCTCGCTTGGCTTGAGGCCGAGGCAGATCACTCGAAGACTCGGCGTAGCGAAGCGTACCAAACGACCACGATACTGTTGATGGGCATCCGATTCAACTCGACGCAATGTCGAGATGCCGGAATGTCTGTCGCTGATGAATGTTAGAGCCGGGAGACATCGAACTCACCCCTCCACGAGGAGGCTCGCGTTATCGGGGATATGTTTCACAACGATCCCGGAATTCATGATTTTTAAAGAGAAT
>CALKTZ010000829.1 GCA_937997355.1 uncultured Planctomycetales bacterium
GCCAGCTTGCACTGCGGGCAAACGTTGAGGGTCGGGGCGATCAGGAAATCGTGGCTCCGTCGCATCCCTTTTGCTGACTTAGATTTACGGCGTTTTGGAACACCCACGAAACCGATCTCCCGAGGTCGCGATACATTCTTCAGTCATTGAGCGAAGTTGCCATTATCCGAATTCACGGCCACAATTCAAGTCCGTCATGCCCGGATGATCTTGAGAATTGTCTTTTTTGCGAAGACAAACTCGTCCGAGAGCAGCATTCTGTAGCGAAAGACGGGTTTTCGCGCACGTCCCGGCGATTCATCGCGAAGTTCGGTGATTGGCGGTTTTACTTTCCGAGCAAGATCCCTGTCTTCACCGCGTGTTTTGCGGATAGAATTGCGCCGGGAGATCGAACTGCATTTCTTCATTCACTTCGATTCAACGCGCCCGCCGACTGATCAGAACACGGCCGGCGGAAGGGGCAATCATGTCGGACCAACTGGGTGGCAAGTCCGAGGCTGGGCCGGTCGCCGAACCACTCGCGAGCCTGGAAGAGTGGGAAGATTTCCTGGTCGAGCGGTATCCCCAACCGAAGGAAAACTCGGAGTTCCGAGACTACGGCACGAATGTGAAGCCGGGCGTCCGCGAATTCTACCGGCAGAATCACACGCAACAAACCCTCGACTTCGTGCTGGCCAAGAAGCGCGAATACGTGGGCACCACACGACGCGAGATGAGCATCTGGGAGGCGATGGAGTTTCTCAACACGCTCGTCGACGACAGCGACCCGGATACCGATCTCTCGCAGATCGAACACCTGATGCAAACATCCGAGGCGATCCGAGCCGACGGCCATCCCCGCTGGTTCATCCTCACCGGCCTGATTCACGACCTCGGCAAAATCCTCTGCCTGTTCGGCGAGCCGCAGTGGGCCGTGGTGGGCGACACGTTCCCGGTCGGCTGCCGCTATTCGAACAAGATCGTCTTCCCGGAATTCTTCGACGAAAATCCCGATTCGAAGGTCGCCGAATACCAGACCCCGAACGGGATCTATTCAACCGGATGCGGGTTCGACGAGATTCACCTCTCCTGGGGGCACGACGAATATCTCTATCACGTCGTGAAGGACTATCTTCCCGAGGAAGGGCTGGCGATGATCCGCTACCACTCGTTCTACCCGGCGCATCGGGAGGGGGAATACACCCACCTCATGAACGAGAAGGATCGCCGCCTGATGGAGTGGGTCAAGAAGTTCAACCCTTACGATCTCTATTCCAAGGGGCATCAACCCCCGGACGTCAAGAAGCTCACCCCCTTCTACCAGGATCTGATCGCCGAGTTCTTCCCGCCGAAATTGGCGTGGTGACGGCAAGTTTTGAGGCTTGAGGCGCCGTCGGCTGGGGCGAGATGTCCCCAGCCGTGGCGGCCAGGATCAGTTTTCGAGGCCGGGAACGCCGGCCTTTCCGAGCGCGGCGATGATCGCCTCGGTGTCGAACACGCAGCCCCCCCAGGTGCCGCCGCCGACCGTCTGGAGCGCCGCCCAGAGCCGCGTGTCGTCGGGCAAGTTGGGATCGGGGGTCAGGTCCTTGCGAGGGGGGCGCACCGAGAGGAGCCCCGCGCCCATCTTCGCCCCCATGTTGGGGGCCGGGAAACCCGCCATATCGACATCGCCGACCATGTTGATTGAGCCGGTGAGGTTGTTCCGGTCGATCTCGATCTCGATCAGGTCGTCGTCCCTGACCTTGCCGATCAAACCGCCGGCCAGCGCCTCGGGGCTGACGTGGCCGATGCAGGCCCCCGTCGACACGCCCGAGAACCGCGCGTCGGTGATCACGGCGACTTCCTTGCCGAACGAGAGATGCCGCAAGGCCGACGTAATCTGGTAGATCTCTTCCATGCCCGCCCCCATCGGCCCTCGACCGATCAAGACCAGCACATCCCCCGGCTTGATCGGCCTCTCGCCCTGTCCCTTGATGGCGGCGATCGCGTCGACTTCCCGCGTGAAGACGCGGGCCGGGCCGAGCTTACGGTAGACCCCGTCGGCGTCGACCACGGAGGGATCGATGGCCGTGCTCTTGATGACCGATCCTTCCATCGCCAGATTCCCGCGAGGGAAGGTGACGGTGCTCGTGAGCCCCCGCTCCCTGGCCTGAGCGGGGCTCATGATCACGTCATCGGGATCGATCCCATCCTCCTGGAAGAGCCGCTCGCGCACCCGTTTGCGCCGCTCGCTGGCCTGCCACCAGTCCAGCGTCTTGCGGAGCGGCTCGCCGGTCACCGTCAAAACCGATTCATCAATCAGGCCGAGTTCTCGCAGGTGGAGCATCACTTCCGGTACGCCGCCGGCCAGGTAGGCGCGGACGGTCGGATGATAGGAGGGGCCATTCGGCAGCACGCTGACGATGCGCGGGACCTTGATATTCACGTCGTGCCAGTCGTCGACGGTCGGGCGTTGCAGCCCTGCCGTGAAGGCGATGGCCGGGATGTGCAGCAGGAGGTTGGTCGAGCCGCCGAACGCCGCGTGGACGACCATCGCGTTGCGAATTGCCGCGTCGGTCAGGATATCACCAATCGTGAGCCCTCTGGCGGCCAGGGAGGCCAGCGCCCGGGCCGACTGCCTCGCGAGATTCAGCCAGACCGGCTGCCCCGAGGGGACGAGGGCGGCATGGGGGAGCGTCATCCCCAACGCCTCGGCGACCACTTGCGACGTCGCGGCCGTCCCCAAAAACTGGCAACCCCCTCCCGGACTGGCACAGGCCCGACAACCCAGCTCGGCGGCTTCCAGCAAGGAGATTTGACCGTGGGAATAGCGAGCCCCGATCGATTGCACCTTCCCGGCGTCTTCCCCGTCTCGGGGGGGGAGGGTGACGCCCCCCGGCACCAGGACGCATGGCAGATTCCTGGACCCCGCCAGTGCCATCAGCATCGCGGGGAGTCCCTTGTCGCAGGTGGCGATCCCGAGCACCCCCTTGCGGCGGGGGAGGGAGCGTATCAGGCGGCGGAAGACGATGGCCGCGTCGTTCCGGTAGGGGAGGCTATCCATCATCCCGGCCGTCCCCTGGGTCCGGCCGTCGCAGGGATCGGAGACCATCCCCGCGAACGGGACGACCCCGAGCCGACGGAACTCCTCGGCCGCCGCCTGCACGAGCAGGCCGATTTCCCAGTGCCCGGTGTGATACCCCAGCGCGATCGGAGTACCGTCGGTCGCCCGCAATCCTCCTTGAGTGCTCAGGATGAGATACGGATCACCCGCGACCTCTTTCGGTGTCCAGCCCATCCCGGCGTTCTGAGAGAGACCGAAGAGATCTCCCGAGGGCCAGTGCCGCAGCATGTCGTCGGTGAGTGGAAGCGAGCCGGCCGGCCCTTCCGCCTTGGTCTGGATCTGGCCGATCGCTTCTTCATCCATCGAACGCAAGATCGCGTCGGTGCCCGACGCGTCGTCTGTTGCTGGTTTTGCCATCGTCGCGGGAGTTCCCAAATCAATTTGAGAGTGGACCGACCGGTCCGGATGACCCGCCATTGTATCAGAATTTCTTCTTCTCGGGGGGTTCAGCTCAACTCAACCGGCGGGTTGCCGCCATCGACCAGGCGGATTGGCCGGCCATCCGGCGTGCTGTACTGGGTGTCGGGATCGATCCCCAGCTTGCGGAAGATGACCGAGGCCAAATCGGCGGGAGTAACCGGGCGTTCGGCGGGCGAATCCCCCTGAGCGTCGGTTCGCCCCA